>NZ_JBOHKS010000160.1:0-11500 GCF_050729195.1 Hypericibacter sp. | reverse complement strand
CGCCACCGCTCGGTTGATGACCCGACGCGTCGTGAAAAGCTGAAGACATCTGATAATCGATCTCGCCGCAGTTCTTGATGCGGATAGCGTCAGTGACGCCTCGAGCGATGTCTTACGGCTTGTACTTCTCGGGATCGGCCGGGTGCAGGAAGAACTGATCCAGATAGGTCGTCCCGCCCCATTTATCGATCCCGACATTCTGCCACTTGTCGGAATTCTCGTCGCAATTCTCGTCGAGACGAGCCTTCACGTCGTCATAAGTGAACTTCACCGAATTCACCAGGACCGACTGGATCTTCGGGCCCTGGCCCTGAAGCGTCCGCATCATGATGTTCCAGGTCAGCTCGATATCGTCTCCGGGGGGCCAAAGCTGGTAGGACTCCTTGAGATAGTCGGGATTCTTGCGCCAATAGCAGAGCGCGCCGGATTCGCCGCCGATGGTGATCGGCACCATCTTGCGGCCCGACTGCTGCAGAGCGCGCAGCACGCCAAGCTCGGCCGCCGACTGGACGACGATGCCGTCCAACTGGCCCGGATGCGTGGCAAGCCACTTCTGCACTTCGGCCTGGCCGATCTGGTCGGTCCACATGCCGGCCACATCGCCCACGATCTTGACGCCCGGTGCAGCCCCTAGACCCGCTTTCATGCCGCGGTCCTGCGAATCCGATCCGGAGGTGCCGGGAATGCCTTCGACCACCAGGACATTGCCCGTGCCGCCGAGCTGGTCGGTCAGGGCCTTGCCCACCTGGTAACCGCCCAGCTGGTAGTTGTTCGAGGAATTCACGGCGTAGGGCGACGTCAGGTAACCGGTGAAGGAGAAGACCGGCACGCCCTTGTCATAGGCATATTTGACCGACTGATTGAGCGCGGTCGGGTTGGAGCAGCAGACGATGATCGCATCCACGCCCTGATCGACGAGCTGGCGGATCTGCTGGATCTGCACCGCGTCCTTCAAGTTCGATTGGGTGATGATCACGTCCTTGAGCAGCCCCAGCGCCTTCCATTTGGGGATGATCTCGTTCTGGAGACGGTCCATCGCCATGGCGCGCCAGGTGTTGCCGGCATAGGAGCTGGCATAACCGATGGTCCAGGGCGGCGAACGCTTCGCCTTCCAGTCGCGATAGGCACTCGGTCCGATGGGCTGCTGCGGATCCAGCAGGTCCTTGGCGTAAAGGCTCTGCTGAATGTCCTGCGGCAGTTCGTCCAGCCCCTCCGCCATCGCTGCGCCGGACAGGAACAAAGGCGTCAAAGCCAGCAAATAGCTCAGTTTTCGGAATAGCTTCATCTCGTCTTACCTCCCTAGTTTTTCTCGATAGTGGCCGCTTTTTCGCAGCTTCTTTCAGCGGGGCGGTTGGCTTTCGGCCAGCCCGTCGGGCGCTCCCGTTCATTCTATTGAACAGCTATCGGGGGATTGAACTTTTGCACCGAGCCAATGACCCGTCAAGGCTATTCAAGGTGATACAGTTCATGCTGCGGTTGCACAATGACTCATGCTGCAGTTGCACAGCGGGTCATCTCGCAATTGCGAAATCAAGATCGCAGTCAGGCGGGCGATCGAGGTGCGGACGGAAGGCGTGGCATCCCGTCCCACTGCCATCGGCATGCGTTCGAAGATGTTAGAGCAAACGACAGGCGCGTGCCTAGCGATGCTTCGCAAGGCCGACCGACGCAGTCATCATGTTTTCCACCCGCGAGGGGCCGGAGAAGGATGCAGCAGCACCGCAACTATGCAGCTATTGATTGTCGAAAACCCACGCAGAGCGACCTTGCTTGCCGACGAGCGATCACCGGCAGCGACAGATCCGGGCAGATTGACGGGCGGGCCAACATCCGAGGGAGCGGGAGCCAGGGATTCCGTACGAAAGAGAGAGGGTCGCCAGCCTCTCCTTGCAAAGCGGCAAATCGACCCCTATGTTCCTCCGATCGACATTTGGCCGGACTATCGGGCCGTTTCGCCTTGGCTGACCGCTGGGCGCAGGTTCAGATCTTCTCCAAACATCGACGATCCGGGTTGAATGTCGCGCTTGCTGCGCGTTTTCGGCCCAAATGCACCAACGTCAGTCATAAAAGGACAATCCTATGAAGACCGGTACTGTGAAGTTCTACAACACGCAAAAAGGTTTTGGTTTCATTCAGCCGGATGATGGCGGCAAGGACGTGTTCGTCCATGCCACGGCTCTCGAGCGCGCGGGCATGCGCACGCTGAATGAAGGCCAGAAGGTCTCCTTCGACACCCAGGAAGACCGTCGCACCGGCAAGATCGCCGTCGGCACGATCCAGGCTGTCTAAGCCAATCAGACGAGCGGGGCCGCAAGGCCCTGGAAGCCGCCCCCAAAAGGGGCGGCTTTTCTGCTTTTTGCGGGATTGTCCCGCAAGCGCCACGAGACGGCAATCGAGATCGAGGCATAGTCGAGGACGATGAGCGGTTACAAAGACTTAGGATTCAATGAGCGCCTGAGCAGCGCCGCCGATGCGAAGCGCGCCTTGCTGGAAAAGCATAAGGCGCAGCCCCGGCCCGACGACCCCGACGTCGTCGCGCAGCGCGCCGCGCGCCAGGCGCTGGTCGCCGCCCGCGAAACCCGCAATGCCGAGCGCAAGGCGGCGAAAGAGATCGAGGCGAAGCGGCTGGCCGAAGAGAAGGCCATCCGGGAAGCGGCCGAGAAGAAAGAGCGGGCCGAGCGCGCGATCGCGGAAGAAGCCGCACGGGTCGAGCTCCTGGCCCAGCAGAAGATCGCCCGCGACGCCCGTTACGCGGCGCGGAAAGCGCGCCAGCGCTAGGCAAGCGCGCCGGCGCCCCTTGCGCCAGATGGTCGATGACCCCGCAAGGAACCTTCCTTCCGGCTCAGCGGAGGACAGGATGTTCAAGGCCTGGTTCGATCTGACGATGAGAACGACGCAGCTGGCCTTCGAAGCGCAGCGCGTGATCGGTCTGCGCCTGATGAAGATGGCCGCGGGCGGGCCCGCCGCCGAGCGGGAAGCCGAGCGCATGGTCACCGAGAAAGGCGAGGCGCTGGCCGAGGCGGCCACGATCCTCGCGACGGGCGGTTCGCCCGAGGCCGTCGTCCGCCACTATCGGACCCGCGTGCGCGCCAATGAGCGCCGGCTGTCGCGCCCCAAATCCAAACGCGCTCGCAAGACCAAACGATGAGCGGCGAAGCGCTGTTCGGGGCCGACCTCTCGCCCGACGCCGCGATGTTGCTGTGCCAGAGCTGCGGCGCCTGCTGCGCCTACTCGGCCGAATGGCCGCGCTTCTCGCTCGAGAGCGAGGAGGCGCTCGCACTCATCCCGCCCGCCTTGGTCGATGACAGCCGCGGGCGGATGCGCTGCGAGGGCAGTCGCTGCTCGGCGCTGAAGGGCGAGGTCGGGAAGTCAACCGCCTGCTCGATCTATGCGGTTCGCCCCGATGTCTGCCGGACCTGCCAGCCCGGCGACCCGGAATGCCTCGTCGCCCGGCAGCATTATGGTTTGCCAATCTGACTGCGGCGGACGCGCCTATTTCTTCTTGCGCGTCGTCACCCAGGGCGCCGTGCCGGCCGCGAAGCGCTTCGCCAGGAAATCCAGCAGCACCTCGACCCGCGCCGGGCGGATGAAGCTCGGCGGCGTCACCAGATGGAGGGCGATGGACGGCACCGTCCATTCCGGCATCGCCACCTCCAGGCTCCCTGCCGCCAATTCGCGCCAGACCAGGAATTCCGGCTGCAGCGCCAACCCCAGCCCCGCCAGCAGCGAGGGCATCAACACGTCCGCATTGTTCACCCGCAACGGGCTTTCGATGCGCACGGCATATTCGCCCTGCTGCTTATGGAAGAAGCGCCAGGCGTCCTGCGACCGGCCATAGGTGTAGAAGAGCCCGCGATGGCCGGCGAGATCCTTGGGATGCTTCGGCCGCCCATGCTCGCGGAAATAGGCCGGCGCCCCGACCAGCAGGATGCGGACCTCGCAGAGCCGCCGCGCGATCAGCGAGGAATCGACCAGGGTCGCGATGCGCAGGGCCAGATCGAAATTCTCGCTCACAAGGTCGGTCTGCTGATCGCTCAGATTGAGCTCGATCGTGACCTCCGGATAGGCGGCGAAGAAATCCGGCAGGGCCGGCGCCAGATGGGCGATGCCGAAGGACATGGGGGCTGCCATGCGGACCCGGCCGCGCGGCGTCGCCGATTGCGCCCGGAGCTCGGATTCGACCGCCTCGCCCTCCGAGAGGATCAGCTCCGCGCGTTCGAGCGCGGCGCGCCCGCTCTCGGTCAGCGACAGGCGGCGTGAGGTGCGATGAAAGAGGGGCGTCGCCAGACGGCTCTCAAGCCGGCTCACCGCCTTCGAGACGGTGGCTTTGGACAAGCCCAGCTCCTCGGCCGCGCGCGAGAATGAGCCCAGATAGGCCACGCGCGCGAAGATCGCCCAGGCTTCGAAGTCCGGAAGCTTTGACATAAAAAGGGAAACAATCCGTTTCTATATTTTCTATTTTCGTATAACCCGACGGTCGCCATTCTTCAAGCCATGGAAACGCGACCCACCCCTCTCGGGAACCGGTCGCCCGAAGAAACGGACGGACAGACATCATGATCGAACGCAGGACCTTCAAATCGCTGGGCGGTGCGAACCATGGCTGGCTCGACGCCAAGCATCACTTCTCCTTCGCCGACTATCACGACCCGGCGCGCATGGGCTGGGGCGCCTTGCGGGTGTGGAACGACGACACCATCGCGCCCAACACGGGCTTTCCCGCCCACCCGCATGCCGACATGGAAATCGTCACCTATGTCCGCGAGGGTGCCATCACGCATCAGGACAATCAGGGCAACAAGGGCCGCACGGAAGCGGGCGACGTCCAGGTGATGAGCGCCGGGTCCGGCATCCGCCACTCGGAATACAATCTGGAACCGAACCAGACGCGGATCTTCCAGATCTGGATCGTGCCGAACCGGCGCGGCGGCGCGCCGTCCTGGGGCGCCAAGCCCTTTCCCAAGGGCGATCGCTCCGGGCATTTCGTGACGCTCGCCAGCGGATTCGAGAACGACACCGACGCGCTTCCGATCCGCACCGACGCGCGCGTGCTCGGCGCCACGCTCAAGGCCGGCGAGACGGCGGAATATACGCTGGGCAAGAACCGGCATGGCTATCTGGTGCCCGCCAAAGGCGCCGTCGAGGTCAATGGCGTCCGGCTCGAAGCCCGTGACGGCGCGGCGATCCAGGACGAATCGGTCGTCCGCGTGACCGCCGTCGAGGATGCCGAGCTGGTCTTCGTCGACGCCGCCTGATTTCAATAACCGCTTCCGCCCGGCGATTTCCATCGCCGGGCGGCGGCACAAACCTCAACTCAAGAAACCAAGACTCCAACGGAGGACGACCATGCCGATTGCGAAAGCCATACCCGGAAAGACGCTGCTGAACGGACCCGACCACACCCTGATCCTGATCGACCACCAGTCGCAGATGGCCTTCGCCACACGCTCGATCGACGCGACCCTGCTGCGGACCAACGCCGCCCTGGTGGCGCACGCCGCGGCCGAGTTCAAGGTCCCGACCATCCTGACCACCGTCGCCGAAAAGAGCTTCTCCGGCCCCATGTTCGCCGAGATCAAGAACGCGCTTCCCGATATCAATCCGATCGACCGCACCACGATGAACAGCTGGGAAGACAAGAACGTCATCGATCGCGTGAACCAGCTCGGCAAGAGCAAGATCGTGCTGGCGGGTCTCTGGACCGGTGTCTGCATCGTCGGCCCCGCGCTCTCCGCCATCGATCAGGGCTTCGAGGTCTATGTCATCGCCGATGCCTGCGGCGACGTGACTGACGAGGCCCATGCCCAGGCCATGGCGCGCATGATCCAGGCGGGCGCCCGGCCGATGACTTCGCTGCAATATCTGCTCGAGCTGCAGCGCGACTGGGCCCGCTCCGAAACCTACGGCCAGACCACGGCAACGGCCGCGGCCCTGGGTGGCGCCTATGGTCTCGGCATCATCTATGCCAAGACGATGCTGGGCGAGCATGCCAGCGAAGCCGGCACGCATTGAAGGGGTTGCGCCCGCCTGACGGCGGGCGTTTCTCATTTGTCATGAGGCAGACGGGGCAACATCCGATGAAATCCTATGCCATATCGCTCGGGATCGGGCTCATGGTCGGCGTGATCTATGCGCTGCTCAAATTCAAGTCGCCGGCGCCGCCGGTGATCGCCCTGGTCGGCCTGTTCGGCATGCTGGCCGGCGAGCAGCTGGTGCCGCTGGTGACCCAGTTGATCTGGAAACCGGTGCCGGCCGCGTCCGATTCCAGCACGACGAGCCCGCCTGCCAGTTCGGACAAGGCCCCATGAAGGGCCAGCCCCGCCGTCAACTGCTTGCCTCCGCCGCCACCCTCGCGTTGGGCCTCGCCAGCCGATCATTCCGCGCAGAAGGAGCCGCCATGAACCCCGATCTGATCCTGACCAACGGCCGCTTCACCACTCTCGACCGCAGCAACCCCAATCCCGAAGCCGTCGCCATCACCGAGGGCCGCTTCAGCGCCGTCGGCGACGCGCGCGACATCCTGCCGACCGAGGGCCCCAAGACCAAACTCATCGATCTCGGCGGCCGGCGCGCCATTCCGGGATTGATCGACAGCCATATCCACGTCATTCGCGGCGGGCTCAACTACAACATGGAGCTGCGCTGGGACGGCGTCCCGACCTTGGCCGATGCGATGGCGATGCTGAAACGCCAGGCCGAGATCACCCCGCCGCCGCAATGGGTGCGGGTGGTGGGCGGCTTCACCGAGCATCAGTTCGCCGAGAAGCGCCTGCCGACATTGGACGAGATCAACGCGGTCGCCCCCGAGACGCCGGTCTTCATCCTGCATCTCTACGACCGCGCGCTCCTGAACCGCGCGGCCTTGCGCGCCGCCGGCTACGGCAAGGACACGCCCAACCCTCCGGGCGGCGAGATCATCCGCGACGCCTCGGGCGAGCCGACCGGCCTGCTGCTGGCCAAGCCCAACGCCACCATCCTCTACAGCACGCTGGCCAAGGGCCCGAAGCTGCCGCCGGAGATCCAGCTCAATTCGACGCGCCATTTCATGCGCGAGCTCAACCGGCTCGGCGTCACCGGTGCCATCGATGCCGGCGGCGGTTATCAGAACTATCCCGACGATTACCAGATCATCGAGAAGCTCCATGGCGACGGCCAGCTCACCCTGCGCATCGCCTACAACCTCTTCACCCAGAAGGCGGGCGGCGAGGCCGACGACTTCAGCCGCTGGGTCGGCATGACCAAGCCCGGCGCGGGCGACGATACTTATCGCGTCAATGGCGGCGGCGAGATGCTGGTCTTTTCGGCGGCCGACTTCGAGGATTTCCGCCAGCCCCGCCCCGACATGCCGGCGAAGATGGAGGGCGAGCTCGAAAACGTGGTGCGGATCCTGGCGCAGAATCGCTGGCCCTGGCGCCTGCATGCCACCTACAACGAGACCATCGATCGCGCGCTCGACGTGTTCGAGAAGGTCAACAAGGACATTCCCTTCGACGGACTCCACTGGTTCTTCGACCATGCCGAGACCATCACGCCGCGCAATATCGACCGCGTGGCGGCCTTGGGCGGCGGCATCGCCATCCAGGACCGCATGGCCTTCCAGGGTGAATATTTCATCGAGCGCTATGGCACCAAGGCGGCCGAGGCGACGCCGCCGATCGCGAGGATGCTGGCGGCCGGCCTGCCGGTCGGCGCCGGCACCGATGCGACCCGGGTCTCGAGCTACAACCCCTGGGTCTCCCTCGCCTGGCTCGTGACCGGCAAGACCGTCGGCGGCACCTCGCTCTATCCCTCATCGAACCGCATGGACCGTGAGCAGGCCTTGCGGCTCTGGACCGAGGCCAACAGCTGGTTCTCGACCGAGCAGGGCAAGAAGGGCCGCATCGTCGTCGGCGAGCTCGCCGATCTGGCGGTGCTCACGGAGGATTATTTCTCGGTGCCCGAGGACCGGATCGCGCATCTGGCCTCGGTCCTCACCCTGCTTGGCGGCGAGGTGGTGCATGGCGAAGGCGATTTCGGCAAGCTGGCGCCGCCCCTGCCGCCACCGGCCCCCGACTGGTCGCCGGTCAAGCTCTTCGGCGGCTATCAGGATCGCAAGGCGGGACAGCTCGAACGCCGCGCCGCGGCCGCCGCTTGCGGCTGCGCCCAGGGATGCGCGGTGCATGGCCATGACCATGCGAGCGCCTGGGCCCGGTCCGTGCCGGCGAGCGACAGCCGCAGCTTCTGGGGCGCGCTCGGCTGCGGCTGCTGGGCGGTCTGAACGAGGCGGGCCCAATCGACGTCAGGAGGAGAGCGAACGATGGAACCGACCGCATCCGCGAGCCGCGCGGTGCCACCTGCGCTGCCGGCGGTCGCGAGCCCTCGAACGACAGCGGGGCTGCTCGCCTTTACCGCCGGTTTCGTCGACACCTGCGGCTTCATCGCGCTCTTCGCCCTCTTCACGGCGCATGTGACGGGCAACTTCGTGCTGATCGGCGCGGCGCTCGCGGGGCATCATGCGGGCATCATCGGCAAGCTGCTGGCCTTCCCGGTCTTCATTCTCGCCGTCGCCCTCACCCATCTCTTCGTGATTCACCATCGCCGCATCAGCCGGCACACGACCCGCTTCGTGCTGGCGGGCCAGGTCCTGTTCCTGCTGCTGTTCCTGGCGATCGGGGTCGAGGCTGCGCCGTTCGCCGGGGGCGACCAGCCGCTGGCGATCGTCACGGGCATGATGGGCGTCATCGCCATGGCGATCCAGAACGCCGCGTCGCGAACGGTCTTCGCAAGCCTCGCGCCCACCACGGTCATGACCGGCAATGTGACCCAGATCGTCATCGACCTGGTCGATATCGCCCATCCCCATGCCGAACGGGCCGAGGCCCTCGCCCGGCTGCGTAAGATGACACTGCCCGTGGCGACCTTTACGCTGGGGGCGCTGGCCGGCGCGCTGGGCTACCGCTTCGCCGGCTTCGGCTGCCTCGTCATCCCGGTCCTGACGACGGCCGCCGTGCTCTGGGAACAGGCGCCGGCGCGAGCGGCCGCGACGCGATGAGGAGAGACCATGCCCACCCATGAGGCCCGCACCGTCAGCATCTCGATCGAGCGCGACTGGCGCGAGGTCTATGAATACGCCTCGGTCCCGCAGAACTTCGCCCGCTGGGCTTCCGGCCTCGGATCGGGTCTCGAGCGCTCGGGCGAGGATTGGACCGCGCAGGGTCCGGAAGGGCCGATCCGGATCCGCTTCTCGCCGCCGAACGAGTTCGGCGTGCTCGACCATGTCGTGACCCTGGCGCCGGGCGTCGAGATCCTTATTCCCTTGCGCGTCACCGCCAATGGCAGCGGCAGCGAGGTCGCGCTGACCTTGTTCCGGCTGCCGGGCATGACCGCGGAGAAGTTCGCGGCCGATGCCGATTGGGTGCAGCGCGATCTGGAAAAGCTCAGGGCGCTGCTCGAGACCCAACGGAAACCCACCGGGCCGACTTAGGGAGGCATCATCATGGCTCAATCAGGCCGCGACCGCCGCATCGACTATATCGAGTTCAATGTCGCCGATATCGCGCGCGCGCAGCGATTCTATGGCAAGGCCTTCGGCTGGAGCTTCAAGGATTACGGCCCGAGCTATTGCGAGTTCGGCGACGGCCGGATGACCGGCGGTTTCACCACAGGCGGCAGCGTCAAGCCGGGAGGGCCTTTGGTCATTCTCTATGCCGACGATCTTGCCGAGACACAGCGGCGCCTCGAGGAAGCCGGCGCACGGATCGTCAAACCCGCCTTCGACTTCCCGGGAGGCCGGCGCTTTCACTTCCAGGACCCCGACGGCTACGAGCTTGCCGTCTGGTCCGAGCGCTAGCCGCCATCCACTTTCGGCATCGAATCAGGCCGACAGCGCCGCTGTGGAGCGTCGTGGATGATTCTCGCAGGACTGGCAAACGGCTGGTCTTCCTATTCGGCCATGCCGGTAACGCGGACTATGTTATTTCCTGCTCAAAGCGCGTCAGTCATCGGTTCGCCGCGAGGGGCCGAGTAGACGAGGTTGTGGCGAAGCAGGAGATCGAGCGAACCTACGACGTCGACGTCCGCGAGATGAGTTGGGTGGGACACCGCGGCGACGGGCGCTAGGTGGTGCTTGTCGAACTCTGCGATGCTCTAAAGGGAATTGAGAGCTCGAGATAGGGCGGTGGTTACACCGCGCCTCACTTCGCGAGGGCAACGCGCTGCATAAACTGCGATGCATCCGCAGAAGGATTCAGTCACGAACAAATGGGAATGCCTGTCCGGTCGCTGCCTTGCTATTGGCTCCTTTACTCGTTATTCTACAGGTAAATTGTGGCGTTTAACGATGCAACTATCGCAAGGTCAGGGGCAATCATGTCTGCACGCTGCACCGGCCAGCGCTCTGCGGCAGCGCTATTATGCTTCGTTGTGTTGGCGCTTGGCCTGCTTGCAGCGCAATCCGCGGCCGCCGAGGACGTCAAGATCGGCGTTATTCTCAGCAGCACGGGGCGGGCCGCTTTTTTGGCGCCGCCCATTGCCGATGCCGTGAAACTGGCGGTCGATGAAATCAACGCCGAGGGCGGCATTCTCAACGGCCGGCAGCTTCAGGCGATTCTTGGCGACTCGAAGAGCACGGCCGACGATTCGGTCGCGGCCGCAACCAAGCTCGTCCAGGACGACAAGGTCGCCGCCATCGTCGGGCCGCTCACCAGCCTTACCACGCTCGCCGCCGCGGAGAAGGTCACCATTCCGAATGGTGTTCTGCTGATCTCCCCCAGCGCGACCGCGCCGATGCTGACCAGCATGGAAGACAAGGATTTCGTCTTCCGCGTGGCGCCAAGCGATGCCAACGAGGGCTGGGTGATGGCCACGCTCCTCTATCATGAAGGCCTCAGGAAAGTGGCGGTGACATACATCACTGGCGCCTACGGAAGCGGAATCAACGACACGTTCCGCAACAATTTCGAGAATTACAAAGGCACCATTACGGTCGCACTGGCACACGAGGCTAACAAGGTCAGCTATGATCACGAGCTGCGGCTGCTCACGAAGCACGATCCAGAGGCTTTGGTACTGATCGACTTTGCGAGCAGCGGTGGCATCACGGTCATCAAGGAAGCTCTGGACAAGGGCTATTTCAAGCAGATCATCGGGACCGATGCTCTGATGGACCCTGCTTTGATCAAGGAGGTTGGCGCCGACCGCCTCAAGGCCATCTCCTTCGTCGCTCCGACGATCGACCACACCAGACCGGCAGCGCAGACGTTCGAAAAGCTCTACGCGGCCGCCTACCAGACGACCGAGGGCAAGCTCTATATCGCCCAGGCCTATGATGCCGTGATGATGACGGCGCTCGCCATCGAGAAGGCCGGCACGACCGACCGCACCAAGATCCGTGACGCGCTGCGCCAGATCTGCTGCGGCCCCGGCGAGGTAGTCGGGCCCGGCGACTGGGCCAAGGCCAAGGCCGACATCGCCGCCGGCAAGAAGATCAACTACGAGGGGGCCAGCGGGAACTGCGACTTCG
>NZ_JBOHKS010000159.1:0-58291 GCF_050729195.1 Hypericibacter sp. | reverse complement strand
CTCCCCCTCACCCTACCCTCTCCCCCTCCTGAAGACAGGAGGGGGAGAGGAAGGATTCTTTCGCAGCGGTCCCTATCCCCGCTTCTGCCCCAGCTTCGCAATCTGCTTGGCGAACTGCTTGACGATTTCGTCGACCGCCTCGTCGAACTTGGCGTCGCCGCTGCTGGGCAGCTCGATCTCGATCTTTCTCGCTCCCGACGCCTTGCGCGCGGGTGTCGCCTTCTCGGCCGTCTGGTTCGGGTGGGCTTCGGTGTAGGCCGCGAGGAAGGTCTTCCGCTCGACCGGCGAGAAATGGCAGATGCGGAAGATGGTCTCGAGATGGCGCGCGGGGATCGGGATCGAATAGGCCGGGTTGGTGATCTGCGAAACGAAACTGCGATGCTTGCCCATCGCGCGCGCGATCTGGAGGCGCATGCCGGACGGACGGCGGTCGAGATATTCCTGCAGCAGCCGCTTATAGGAAGCGACCAGCTCTTCGCGTGCCGGCGGGGTCCGGTTGTTGCGCTGATCGTCAGCCATAGGCGGAGATCTGCGCCTTGGCGCGAGCGAGACGGGCGGGCGCCACCGAGACGGCGCGCAGACCCGTGTCAAGCAGCGCCGGGAGGTATCTCGGATCCGAGGCCATGTCGCCGCAGAGGCTGACCTCACGGCCCACCAGCTTGCCATGCTGCGCGACGCGATGGATGAGCTCGAGCACGCCCGGCTCCAGCGGATCGTAGAGATCGCGGACGGACTCGCAGTCGCGACCCGCCGCCGTCACGTATTGCACCAGGTCGTTGCTGCCGATCGAGAAGAAGTCGGCATCGAAGGCGGCGATATTGAGGGCCGCCGCCGGCACCTCGACCATCATGCCGAGCTTGGGCATGCCGGCTGGAATGCCTTCCGCCAACAGCTCCGAGACCACCTTCCGGAGCAGGATCCGCGTCGCTTCCAGTTCCTGGGGCCGCGTCACCATGGGCAGCATCACCTTGAGATCGCCTTCGACCGCGGCGCGCGCCAGGGCCCGAAGCTGGACCCGGAACACATCGGGGCGCGCCAGCGACAGCCGCAGGCCGCGCAAGCCCAAGAATGGGTTCGATTCGCCGTCGGGAGTCAACCCCGGGATCGGCTTGTCGCCGCCGGCATCGAGCGTGCGGATCGTGACCGGCCGGCCTTTCGCCCATAGCAGCAGCGCCTTGTAGGCGCCGAACTGGCGCCCCTCGCCCGGCAGGCCGCCCTCGCCGGAGAACATGAACTCGGTGCGGGTCAGCCCCACGCCATCGCAGTTCTCCGGATCGACCGCGGGCAAGGCATGCGGATCGTCCACATTGATATAGGTGAGGACCCGCTCTCCCGCCCGGGTCATGGCCGGCTTGCCGAGATGGGTCGCCTGCAGCTTGGCTTCCGCCTCGCGCTCCGCGGCACGGCGCTGATAGCGCACACGGGTCTCGGCCGAAGGATCCTGGATCAGCTGACCGGCCTCGGCATCGAGGATCGCCTCGGCGCCGTCGACCAGCATGGATTCGTTGGCGGCCAGCCCCACCAACAGCGGCACGCCTCGCGCCCGCGCCAGGATCGCCACATGGCTGGCGCTGCTGCCCCTGACCACGGCACCGCCGCGATAGCTCTCCCAATCGAGCTCGAGGAAACGCGAGGGCGCGAGATCGGCGCCGACATAGATGGCGCCCGCCTCGGCCTCCGCATCGTCATCCCCGCCGCCCGCCAATTGCTCCGCGACACGGTCGCGAAGGTCCGCCATGTCGAGCGCGCGAGCCCGGAAATATTCGTCTTCGGCAACCTGATAGTCGGCCACCTGGGCATCCATCATCTGCTGCCAGGCGACCGCAGCCGCCTCGCCCGCGGCGATGCGCTGACGCACAGGATCCAGCAGCTCGTCATCGGCCAGCAGCGCCGCCTGGAACTCGAGGATGGCCGCCGCCTCTTCCTCGGCGCGTCCGATCAGCCGTTCCAGTTGCGAGGCCGCGGCGAGGCAGGCGGCGTCGAGCCGCGCACTCTCCTGCTCGGGCGTTCCCTTGGCGATTGCCGTGAGAGTCCGCATGCGCCGCAGCGCGATACGGCCGATGGCCAATCCCTCGGACGCAACCTGGGCCGGGAAGGTCCGTTCAGGCCGCGTGCTCATCGAAATCACGCTCGACGAGGCCGACCAGCGCTTCCAGCGCCTGGCCGGCATCGGGTCCATCGGCCCTGAAGAAGATGGTCGTGCCCATGCGGAGCTTGAGGCCCATCACCCGCACGATGCTCTTGGCATCGACCCAATCCTCCGCCCCTTCGCCCCGCACCCGGATATCGGCCTCGAAGCTCTTGGCGAGCTTGGTCAGCTTCACCGACGGCCGCGCATGAAGACCCACCTGGTGGGTGATGAGGATCGAGCGTTCGGTGGCGTCAGGCATCGTGGTTCTCGAGATCGTCATCGGGGCGAAAGTTCTTCGGCGGTGGCGCGAACGGCCTGCAGATTGCCGCCGCCCGCGGCCTCGGTCGCGGCCATCACCGCGCCTTCGACGATTGGCGCATTGCAGACCACGACCTTGTCGCGGCGATCCTCGGGCAGCATCTCGATCGCCATCTCGCTGTTGCTTTCAGCACCGCCGAGATCGACCAGGATCGCGACCCCTTTGGGCGACCAGGCCTTGTCGATGGCGGCCAGGATCGAGGCCACGTCGGTGCCGAGCCCGCCGGCCGGATTGCCGCCGCTGAAGGCCATGGGAATCTCGTTGCCGACCATCTGGCGCACCATGTCGATGGTGCCCTTGGCGACCTCGTGGGAGTGCGACACCACCACGATGCCCACCCGATCGGTCATGCTTTCCGCGCGTTTCATGTTCTCAAGGACTCCGCGACCGCGTCGCATACCGCATGGATCAACAACTGGCTCGAGCGGGCGCCCGGATCGAGATGGCCGATCGACCGGTCGCCCAGGAAGGAAGCCCGGCCTTTGGTGGCCTTCATCGGCTTGGTGCGTTCGAGCGCGGCATCGGCCGCGGCGCGCAGGCTCGCCATCGTTTCCGCCGCCGGCGCATGGTGCGACAGCTTGCCGGCAAGCGTCTCGCTGACCGGCACCAGCACATCCAGCATCGTCTTCTCGCCGACATCCGACTTGCCGCGCTTCTTCACCGCGGCGATGCCTTCGTTCAGCATCGTCTGGACCTGCGCGCCTTGCGTCGGATCGCCCGCGACCGCCTTGCCCATCGCCATCAGCAGGCTGCCGAAGAGCGGCCCCGAGGCACCGCCGACCTTCATGACCAGGGTCATGCCGGCCTTCTGCAGCGCATCGCCCAGCGGCAGCGCCTTGATCTCGGCGGCTTCCGCGATGGCATCGAAGCCACGCTTCATATTGATGCCGTGATCGCCGTCGCCGATCGCTTGATCGAGGCCGGTCAGTTCGTCGGCATGGTCGCGGATCGCCGTCACCGCGGCATCGACCAGACGGCCGGTCAGCTCATGTGCCATGGCGCAGCTCTCCCCGGTCGGGTCGTTCGCTGCGCGCTGCCCAAGGCAGGCGCCGGCCTTCGCGATCGAAGAACAAAGTGGTGCCGGGGATGACGCGCACGGTGGTGTTGTCCTGCGGGCGCAGCATCGGGCCCGGGCCCGCCAGCGCATGGACGCGCGAGCCCGCCACCTCGAGCAGGATCACGGTCTCGGCCCCCAGCGGCTCGACCGTCAGGACCCGACCCGCCACCCCACCCGCACCAATGACCACGTCCTCAGGCCGAACGCCGATGGTGGCGGCACCGGCCGGTCCGTCCATGATGCCGAGCGACCCCACCGGAAGCTCGTTGATCTGCGGCGAGCCGAGGCGGTTGGCGACATAGAGGCTGTCGGGCTCGGCATAGATCTGGCGCGGCGTGCCGATCTGCACGAGGGCCCCCTCGCGCAGCACCCCGATCCGGTCGGCCATGGTCATGGCTTCGACCTGGTCGTGGGTCACATAGAGGATGGTGGCGCCGAGATCGAGCTGGATGCGCTTCATCTCGATCCGCAGGTCGGCGCGCAGCTTGGCGTCCAGCGAGGAGAGCGGCTCGTCCATCAGGAACACCGCCGGCTCGCGCACCAGCGCGCGCCCGATCGCGACGCGCTGCATCTCGCCACCGGAAAGATGAGTCGCCTTGTTCTTCAGCTTGGGCTCGATCCGCAACAGGGTCGCAACCTCCCGCACCCGTTGCTCGACTTGAGATTCGGGCAAGCGGCGCAAGGGCGAACGCAAGGGGAAAGCCAGATTGTCGAAGACGGTGTAATGCGGATAGAGCGAGAATTGCTGGAACACCATGGCGACATCTCGCGCCGCCGGCTCGAGTTTCGTCACGTCGATTCCAGCGATCGAGATCGAGCCGACCTCGGCCCGCTCCAGTCCCGACACCAGCCGCAAGGTCGTGGTCTTGCCGGCACCGGTCGGCCCCAGCAGCACCACGAACTCACTGTCGGCGATCGTCAACGAAAGGTCGCGGACAGCGGTGACGGGCCCGAACTTCTTGGTCACCTGGTTGAGAACGACCTCAGCCATGGGCCGCCCTCCGACTCGCAATCGGGGCACCGTTCATGAGATCGCTCGCCAGCGCGCGTTCGGTGCGTCCATCGAACAGGACCAGCGCCTCGCTCCGGAAATCGATCCCCACCGTGTCGCCCACTTTCGCCTTGCCGGTATTGGCCGCCCTCACCTTGATACGACCGACCGACGTATCCACCGTGACCAATTGGCGCGCACCGAGATATTCGACGCCGAAGACCCGGCCGCGGAACGCAGCCGCGTCCACCAGATCCAGATGTTCGGGTCTCGCCCCCAACATCCCGCGATCATGCGGCAGAGGCTCATGCAACTTCGGGATCGACACGCTGGTGCCGTTCACCGCGACCGTCTGTGCGCCCGCGGCCACCGGCCCGGAGACGGGCAGGAAGTTCATGGCCGGGCTGCCGATGAAGCCGGCGACGAACATGGTGGCCGGGCATTGATAGACCTCGTTGGGCGGCCCCGCCTGCAGGATCTCGCCCTTGTCCATGACCGCGATCTGGTCGGCCATCGACATGGCCTCGATCTGGTCATGGGTGACATAGACGGTGGTGGCCCCGATCCGGTCATGGAGCTGGCGCAGCTCCTCGCGCATCAGGTCGCGGAATTCCGCGTCGAGCGTGCCCAGGGGCTCATCCATCAGGAAGGCCTTGGGCCGGCGGATGATGGCACGGCCGAGCGCCACGCGCTGGCGGTCTCCGCCCGCAAGCCGCCCGACCGGCGACTTCAGCAAATGCTCGATGCGCAGGAGCCTCGCCACCTCGGCCACCTGCTTCTTGACCTCGGCTCGCGGCGTTCCCTCGCTTTTGAGCGGAAAGGCCAGGTTCTGTCCCACATTCATATGGGGATAGAGAGCGAAGAGCTGGAACACGAAGGCGATGTCGCGTTTCGAAGCGCGCAGGAAGGTGACATCCTCGCCGTCGAGCAGAATCTTGCCGGAGGTCGGGATCTCCAGGCCGGCGATCATCCGAAGGGTCGTGGTCTTGCCGCAGCCCGAAGGACCCAGCAGCACGAAGAAATCGCCATAGCGGACAGTCAGGTTGGAATCGCGCACGGCCACGAAGTCGCCGAAGCGCCGATGCAGGTTTTCGATGCGGATCTCGGCCATCTTCCTACTCCGGGAAATGGCTGACGAT
The DNA here is from genome assembly GCF_050729195.1 of Hypericibacter sp. NCBI lineage: Bacteria > Pseudomonadati > Pseudomonadota > Alphaproteobacteria > Rhodospirillales > Dongiaceae > Hypericibacter > Hypericibacter sp. The sequence goes on along the minus strand of NZ_JBOHKS010000159.1, from coordinate 52,654 downwards.
CACGAACATGAGCGTACCCACGAGGATGATCGAGAAGGAATAGGTGAAGAGCACAAGGGCCAACGGCTGCATCAGCATGATCACGCCGGCCGCGATCAGGCAGCAGGCGAGGTTCTCGAGCGGACCCCGCTTGAGCCAACGACGCCAGCCCGGTTTCTCGACGGTCTGCATCGTCATTTGCGCACCGCGCCGAAGGTGATGCCGCGCAGCAGATGCTTGCGCAGGATGATGGTGAAGAAGACGATCGGCAGCAGGAACAAGGTCGTTCCGGCGCCCACCGCGGGCCAGTCGAGCCCGCCCTCGCCGATGATGGTCGGGATGAAAGGCGGTGCGGTCTGCGCCGTGCCGCTGGTGAGCAGCAGGGCAAAGGCATATTCGTTCCAGGAGAAGATCAGGCAGAAGATCGCCGTGGCGGCGATTCCGGTCACCGCCTGCGGCAGCACCGCCATGCGGAAGGCCTGGAAGCGCGTATAGCCGTCGATCATCGCCGCCTCCTCATATTCGGGCGGGATCTCGTCGATGAAGCCCTTCAGAAGCCAGACCGCGAGGCTGATATTCACGGCCGTATAGAGAATGATCAGCCCCAGATGGGTGTCGCTCAAACCCAGCACGCGATACATCAGATAGATCGGAATCGCGACCGCGATCGGCGGCATCATGCGGGTCGAGAGGATGAAGAACAGCAGATCGTCCTTGATCGGCACCTTGAAGCGCGAGAACCCATAGGCTGCGAGCGTGCCGAGGAAGACCGCGAGGAAGGTCGAGCCGAAGCCGACGATCAACGAGTTGATATAGCGCCCGCCGATCGGCGACGGCCCCGCGATCACCATGTTGCGGGTGCGCACCAGCGCGTCATACCAGGTCTCCGGCGGCGGCAGGCTCTGCATATACTCCGGCGTCTGGCGCGTGCGGGTGGTGAAGAGGTTCACATAGCCCTCGAGCGAGGGCGAGAAGAACACCTTGGGCGGATAGGCGATCGCGTCGGGCGGCGTCTTGAAGCCGGTCATGACGATCCAGAGCAGCGGGATCGACGCCACCAGCGCATAGAGGATGACCAGCCCGCCGGACAGCCATTTGGTCCGGGCCGTCGGTTCGAGAACCGTGCGGGCGCTGTCGGAAGCGGCGCTCATCGCTGCTTCACCTTGTTGAGGATCTTCACATAGATGTTCGCGGCACCGAACACGGTCACGAACAGGATGATGGCGAAGGCCGAGCTGTAGCCCGTGCGCCAGTTCTCGAAGGCCTCGCGCTTGAGATTGATCGAGGCGAGTTCCGTGGCCGAGCCTGGGCCGCCCGAGGTCAGGTCGACCACCATGTCGAACATCTTGAAGTTCTCGATGGCGCGGAACAGCACCGCCAGCATCAGGAAGGGCAGCACCATCGGCACGGTGATGTGCCAGAACTGGCGCCATTGCGAGGCGCGATCGATCTCTGCCGCCTCATAGATATAGTCGGGAATGGAGCGCAGCCCCGCGAGGCAGATCAGCATCACGTAGGGCGTCCACATCCAGGTATCGACCAGCACGATCGCCCAGGGCGCCAGATCGACATCGCCGATCATGGTGAAGCTGTCCGGTTCGATGCCGGCGAAGAAGGCGATGATGTAGTTGAAGATGCCGGCCTGGGGTTGGAACAGATAGGTCCAGAAGTAACCGACCACGGCGGGCGACAGCATCATCGGCAACAGAATGACGGTGGTCCAGGTCGCATGACCCTTGAAGCGTTTGTTGATCAGCAGCGCCAGGCCGAAGCCCAGCAGCACCTGGAGCGCGATCGAGAAGACGACGAAATGGGCGGTTGCCTGCAGATAGCCCCAGATGTCGTCGCTGCCGAGGATCTGCTCGTAATTGCGCAAGCCCACCCATTTGACGGGAACGCCGGGCTTGTTGGCGCGATAGTTGGTGAAGCTCAGATAGATCGCCCAGATCAACGGGAAGATGTTGATCGCCAGCAGCAGCAGGATCGTCGGCGAGATGAAGAGCCAGGCGATCGACCGGTCGCTCAACCCTTTCAGCTTGCCGCCGATAGCCGGGGCGGACCGGGCCCGCCTGGGTCGCTCCGCTTGAGCGACGCCGCCAGAGGGCGCGATGTTGGTCGCGTCGGTCATGTAAGGACGTATCCCGTAGAAATCCGCTTGTCGTGCAGCCGTCCGCCGCCGGGCCCGGCCGGCGCCCTTTCGGACGCAGGCCGGATTCCGGCTTGAGACGTGATGCTATTCGGTCAGCTTGCCGTCGTCGATGAAGACCTGCTTCCAGTCGGCGACCAGCTTGTCGAGGGCTTCCTGCGCCGTGCCCTTGTCGGCCACGACATAGTCATGCACGCGCTTCTGCATCGCCTGGAGGAGCTCGGCGTAAGTCGGCTCCTGCCAGAAGTCCTGGACATGGCTCATCGCCTTCAGGAAGTCCGCCGCGAACGGTGCCGACTGCGGGAAATCAGGCGCCTCGAGCACCGCCTTGGCGCAGGAATAGCCGCCCAGTTTCCACCACTTCTTCTGCACGTCGGGCTGAGCGAACCACTTCAGATATTCGAGGGCCAGATCCTTCTTGTCGGAATAGCTGACCACCGAGATGCCCTGGCCGCCGAGCGTGGAGGCCTCGACCTTCTCCATCGGATTGACGAAGAAGCCCGACTTGTCGCCGCCGACATCCGGATCCTTGGCGATGCCGGGGAAGAAGGCGAACCAGTTCATCTGCATCGCCACCTGGCCCGACTTGTAGGCGTCGAGATTGGCGGTCATGTAGGCGTCGGAGTGACCCGGCGGGACGCAGCACTTATAGAGCGACTTGTAGAACTCGAGCGCCTTCACGGCGTCCGGGCTGTTGACGAACCCGTCCATGTGATAGGGCTTGTTGGGGTCCTGATACTGGAAGCCCCAGGCATAGAGCGCCGCGGTCACGCCCATGGTGATGCCCTCGGAGCCGCGCTCCGTGTAGATCGCCATGCCGTAGACCTTCTTGCCGTCGATCTCCCGACCCTGGAAGAACTCGCCGACCTGCTTGAGCTCGTCCCAGGTCTTGGGCGGGCCCAGGTCGCGGCCATACTTCGCCTTGAACTCGGCCTGAAGCTCCGGCCGTGCGAACCAGTCCTTGCGGTAGACCCAGCCGAGCGCATCGCCCATCGCCGGCAAAGCCCAGTAGTTCGGCGTTCCCTTGGGCCAGGTCGAGTAGCCATAGACCGCGGCCGGCAGGAAGTCGTCCATCTTGATGCCGTTCTTGTCGAAGAAGTCGTTGAGCTTGACATAGTGGCCGTAGGTGGCGGCGCCACCGATCCACTGGCTGTCACCGATCAACAGGTCGCAGAGCTTTCCCTTCGAGTTCAGTTCGTTCAGGAAGCGATCGGCAAAATGCTCCCACGGCACGAATTCGAATTTCATCTGAATGCCGGTCTTGGTCGTGAAGTCCTTCGACAACTCGACCAGCGCGTTGGCCGGATCCCAAGCCGCCCAGCAGAGCGTGATCTGCTTGTCTTCGGCTTGAGCGTTGCCGACTCCGATGCCCGCGAGGCCCGCCGCCAGAGCTGCGGCCGCCAGGCATGTTTTCCACAATCGCATTGAGCGATCCTCCCCAGTTGTGAGACGGCCCGGCTTCTTAAGAGTCCGGGCCCGACACAGTTTCGCGATCCGCACGATCTTTTTCTTGTTCGGGCCTCGTCGTCGATCCGAGGACGGTCGCTGAGAACCCGCTGCTCTCATGTTGAGCTCAGTGGACCTATACTCAACTAAACTAAACATGCGTCAAGCCAGCCGTCTCGCGAGTGCGAAGTCGCGCCGCAACATGACAGGGAATGTCTGTCAGACGGGAAACGAGCAGATCGAAGAATCCCTGCGGCGCAACAACTATTCTGATTCCGATCGCGACGCGAAGAGTAGGACTCTAGCCCGCCGGAGCCGCCGGCGAGTGTGCTTCGCAACCAAGGATTGAGGCAGCGTTGTTTACATATTTCATCGAAATCCAGGAGCCTCGGCAGAGGAAAAGGGGATTTAGGATTTTATTCTTGCCCCCTGCTCGCCCGGGCTTCCGGCGCCGCGCCGCGACGGAATTGCCCGTCTCCGGAAAAGTTGCGTCTCCGCAACCCGAAAAGAATTGGAACCCCCGACAAATGCTGGCGTTTTGCCACGGTACGGCCACGGTTTCCGGTTTCATTACGCGTGGCGCCCATGGCAAGCAGCGGCTAGACTCCCTCTCACCTGCCCGACATGACATCGCTTTGAAAGACACCGGGCCTGCCCGGACTGCCGCTGGATCCGTTTTGTTTTCTGTATTGGAGACGATGTTGGTGAACTGTCTGCGAGGCCTCCTGGTCGCGGCGACCGGCCGCGACAACCCATTGCCCTTTCTTTCTGGGCGATCGCCGCAGCGATTGGCCGGTCTCGCACTCGCCCTGGCCCTGCTGGCCCTGCCGCTGGCCCAGGCGCAGGCGGCCGACACAGGCAGTGCGACGACCAGCGGCGGCAGCTCGACCGACACGTCCACGGCGACCACCACGACAACGACGACCACGCCCGAATCCGGAGCCACCGACAGCGCGGTCTCGCGGACCGACATCGACCATCTGATCCAGATCCTCCAAGACGACAAGGCGCGCGGCCAGCTGATCGAGGGCTTGCGCGCGGCGGCCGGCGAGGAACCGGCCGCCAAGACGGAAGCCACGATACCCGAACGCCCGGCGACCCGTTTCCTGGTGTCGCTGGGCGAGGCGGTCACCGGCGTCGGCCGGGCGATCGCGCAGGCCGGCGACTTCGTGCGCGACTTCCCGCGCTTCTATCGCTGGGCGCAGCATCGTCTCTCGGATCCCGACACGCGCGAGCAATTGATGCTCGAGGTCGGGCAGGTGGTGGTGATCCTGGCCGTCGGCGGCGTGGTCGAGTTCGGATTGCCCCTGCTCTACCTCGCCTGGCGCCGCCGGCTCGAGCGGCAGACGCCGGCGACGATCTGGCGTCGGATCCCCTTGGCGCTGGGATTCACGCTGCTGCGGCTGCTGCCGATCATCGGTTTCTGGATCGCTTCCATGGCGATGGTGGCGGCGTTCCGTCCCGATCCCCTCGCGACATTGATCGCGGTCGCGATCGTCAATGCGCATGTCGTCACCGCGATCCTGAGCCTCACCCCCTTCTTCCTGCTGGCACCGACGGCGCCCGGGCTCCGGCTCGTGAAAATGCCGAACCGCTCGGCGCGCGATATTTACGGCACGATCAGCACCATCATCGGCGTCGCGGCCTTCGGCTATTTCGCAGCGATCGCAATGGGCGCCGCCGGCCTGCCGCCGCATATCTACGAGTTCCTGCTCGACCTTCTCGGCGTGGTGGTCGCCGGCCTCCTTGCCCTACGCGTCTGGCAATGCCGGCCGCGCACCGACCGGCAGGAGCCCGTGGCGGAACCCCAGACCGCGGTCGAGCGCAGCCGCAGCTGGATCGAGAGCATCTGGCATTGGCCGGTGCTGGCCTATATCGCGTTCGCGCTCCTGGTCTGGCTGACGCGCGGCGGCGACGGCATCCTGTTCCTGGCCCGCGCCACCGCGACCACCGCCTTCATCGCCGCCGTCATTGCCGTCATTATGCTGGGCGTTCGCCACCTCCGGAGCCGGCTCGAAGTCCGCACCGGCCGGATCCACCAGCGCAATGCCTCCTTCGGCGGCCGGGTCAAACTCTATGTGCATGCCATCATCTGGCTGATCCTGGCCGCGGTTACGGTGATCGCCGTCCTCGCCGTGGCCGAAACCTGGAGCGTGCCGATCATGGTCTGGCTCGCCACGGTCGGCGGCGAAAGGATCATCGGCAGCCTGATCTCGATCGCGATCATCACCGCGGTCGGGCTGGTGCTGTGGGAGCTGCTCAATTTCGGCATGGAGCGGCTGGTCCGGCCGGACGATCACACCCTCGAGGGCATGCGACGCGCCGCCCGGCTGCGCACCCTGCTACCCCTGTTCCGGCAGGTGAGCCTCGCGGTGTTGGCCCTCTTCGTCGTGCTGATCAGCCTCTCGGAGATCGGGATCGACATCGGGCCCCTGATCGCCGGCGCCGGCGTGGTCGGTATCGCCGTCGGCTTCGGCGCCCAGGCCATGGTCAAGGACATGCTGGGCGGCGTCTCGGCCCTGATCGAGGACACGATGGCTGTCGGCGATGTGGTCGCGGCCGGCGGCAAGAGCGGCGTCGTGGAACTGATGACCTTGCGCTCGATCCGGCTGCGGGACTTCGACGGGACCCTGCATACGGTTCCCTTCAGCGACATCACCATCGTCAGCAACTCGACCAAGGATTTCGCCTTCGCCGTCTTCCGCGTGAACGTGGCCTACAATGCCGACATCGCCGAGGTGCAGGCCATCATCCAGCGGATCGTGAAGAAGCTTCGCGAGGAACCCGAATTCAAAGCCCGAATCTGGGACGATGTGGAGATGCTGGGCGTCGACAGCTTCGGCGATCTCGCCGTCACCGTGCTGGCGCGCGTAAAGGTGGCGCCCGGCATGCAATGGGCGGTGACCCGCCGGTTCCAGGGTCTGCTCAAGGAGGAGTTCGATCGCGAGCGGATCGACATGCGCTCCCCCGCCCGCAGCATCTCCCTGCCGCCGCCGACGGTGACGACCGCGCCGGCAGAGACCACGCCAAACGAAGACGAGGCCCAGACATCCGCATGACGGCGGATGTCGCAGGGCCTCGTCGATCATGCAAGGGCATCCTGAGGCTGCCGGCCGGCAACTCCGGGAAGGCGGCAAACTCTCAGGCGGGAAAGGACGCTGGCGGCCGGAGCCTTCGCTACAAGACCGCGCCGGCACCGAGCATCGGGAGCACGCGGACGAGAATGGCGCCGAGGCAGACCAGCACGATCAGGATCTTGAGCAGATTGCCGAGACGGCCGTCGCGCACGAAACGGTCGACGACCCAGAAGAAGATCGCGCCAATGACAATGATGATCAGAATGTTGATGGCAAGCAAAACCATGAAACCCTCCTTGAGCGACGCTCGTTCCTGCAATGCCCGCAGCCTCGATTGAGGTCGCGGTGGAACCGCGCCAACCCCGTCAAACGCAGGCGGGGCTTGCCAGGTTCCCAGGAACCGAGCCCGACGGGCAGAGAACCTGCCTTCAAGAGATCCAGGCCTTCCGACATGCCTGATATAACACGCCATGCCGTACCGCGGTTAATCATGATTCGATTCCAAGGAGATATCACCCATGAACGGATCGCGACTCGTCGCCATTGTTCTGATCGCCGCCGGCGTTCTCGCCCTTGCCTATGGCGGATTCACCTACACCAAGAAAACCCATGAGGCGCAGATCGGGACCCTCGAGCTGTCCGTCCAGGAAAAGGAGACCGTGGACATTCCGATGTGGGCAGGCGTCGCGGCCATCGTCGGTGGGGCGGCGCTGCTGCTCCTGGGTGCACGCAAGAGCTGAAGGTTACCTCAGGCACGCGCCAGGGTAGCGGCGATCTCTCGCTCGATCGCGGCGCGTGCTCATGACCCTCGGTGGCGAGCAGCGCGGGAAATTTCTGTCAGCCCTGTCTGTCGCCGGGTCGACTGAATCCGAACGGGACGCGGTCCCGCCCCTGTGACATGGCCTTCGACCTCCGAGCGATCCCCGACATAAGCGGTGATGCAGAGGCAGGGGGCATGGGACACCCTGCCCTCGCCTCGACGACCGCCCCCCGCGATTCGAAATACGCCTGCCCGCAGGCAGGCAAACGCGGGCGCAAGGGCGAAGCCAACCCCTCTCTCGTTGCAGAAAATTCATATTGGGCGCCGGATCAGCGATCCCTTTGCGCGGGCGGCTTCTCCAGGCTTCCTGCCGCAGCAGCAGGCGCTGTCATATAACTTTCATCCAACTTCAATAAATTAAAACGGCTTCTTGGCGTCAGGTTCGGCCCGCCAGGTCGCGACGGGGGCGAATGGGTTCTTGGTGCTCGCGGCAGATGGCATCTCAACAAATGAGAGGGTTCCCATGAACTTGTCTGTAAAAGCCATTCGGCTTCTGGCGGCCGGCGTTGCGGCAGCCGGCTTCGTCACCGCAGCCTCGGCGGCCGAGATCTCCGGCGCCGGCGCGACCTTCCCTTATCCGATCTATGCCAAGTGGGCCGATGCCTACAAGCAGATCAGCGGCAACAGCCTGAACTACCAGTCGATCGGCTCGGGCGGCGGCATCAAGCAGATCACCGCCAACACGGTCACCTTCGGCGCCTCGGACAAGCCGCTGACGCCCGAAGAGCTCGACAAGGCGGGGCTGGCCCAGTTCCCGACCGTGATGGGCGGCGTGGTGCCGGTGGTGAATCTGGAAGGCGTCAATCCAGGCGACCTGGTGCTCGACGGCCCGACGCTCGCGGACATCTTCCTCGGCAAGATCACCAAATGGGACGACGCGGCGATCAAGAAGCTGAATCCGAGCCTGACGCTCCCCTCCCAGGCGATCGCCATCGTGCATCGCTCGGACGGATCGGGCACCTCCTTCATCTTCACCAACTATCTCTCGAAGATGAGCAAGGAATGGGCTGACTCGGTCGGTTCGAACACGGCGGTCCAGTGGCCGACCGGCATCGGCGCCAAGGGCAATGAAGGCGTCGCCGCGAACGTCGGCCAGACCGGCGGTTCGATCGGCTATGTCGAATACGCCTACGCCAAGCAGAACAAGCTGACCTTCACGAAGATGGTCAACCACGAGGGGCAGACTGTCGCCCCGACAGCCGACGCCTTCACGGCGGCGGCGGCCGGAGCCGATTGGGGCAGCGCCAAGGGCTTCTACATGATCCTGACGGATCAGGCCGGCGCCCAGAGCTGGCCGATCACAGCGGCGACCTTCATCCTGATGCAGCGCCGCCCGACCGACCAGGCCGCCTCGATCGAAGCCCTCAAATTCTTCGATTGGGCCTATGCCAATGGCGATCAGATGGCCGCGGACCTCGACTATATCCCGATGCCCGACGCCGTCGTGAAGCTGATCCACGCCTATTGGAAGGAAAGCATCAAGGGCTCGACCGGCACGGCGATCTATAGCGGCAGCATGTAAGACGGCTGTCATCGAAGAGTGCCATCGGTTCTTTAAGTGCCGCGCAGGCGGTGAGGAGGCTCCGAGAAGCCCCCTCACCGCTTGCTAAATTTGGGGATCAGCCTGCATGTCCGAAGCCGCCATGCCCGAATACAGCGCCGCTCCTCCGATGGACACAAGCCGCCTCGCGGCAGCGCGCCGTTTCTCCCGCAAGGATCATTTCTTCCATCGCCTGACCCAGGCATCGGCACTCGCCGTTCTGGGCATTCTCGTCGGCGTCATGGTGTCGTTGCTCATCGGCGCAGCGCCCGCGCTCGGAACCTTCGGCTTCAGCTTCCTCTGGACCGAATCCTGGAACCCTGTCACGGAGAAGTTCGGTGCCCTGGCGCCGATCTATGGCACGCTGGTCACCTCGGCGATCGCCATGCTCATCGCGGTCCCGATCGGCATCGGCATCGCGACCTTCCTGACCGAACTCTGCCCGCCCATTCTGCGCCGCCCCGTGGGCATCGCGATCGAACTCTTGGCCGGTGTGCCCAGCATCATCTACGGCATCTGGGGCCTGTTCGTGTTGGCGCCGATCCTGCAGCGCACCGTCCAGCCCTGGCTGATCGAGGTTTTCGGTCAGGTCCCCGTGCTCAGTTCCATCTTTGCCGGACCGCCCTACGGCATCGGCGTTCTCACCGCCGGACTAATCCTGGCGATCATGGTGCTGCCCTTCATCACGTCGGTGACACGCGACGTCTTCGACGCCGTGCCGCCGATGCTCAAGGAATCGGCGTATGGCCTCGGCTGCACCCGGCGCGAGGTGATGTGGAAGGTCGTGCTGCCCTATGCGCGCGTCGGCGTCACCGGCGGCATCATGCTGGCGCTGGGCCGCGCGCTCGGCGAGACCATGGCGGTCACTTTCGTCATCGGCAATGCGCATCGCATCAGCGCCTCGATCCTGGCTCCGGGCACGACGATCTCGGCCTCGATCGCCAATGAGTTCACCGAGGCGGTCGAGGACATCTACACCTCGTCCCTGATCTCCCTCGGCCTGATCCTCTTCATCATCACCTTCATCGTGCTGGCCCTGGCGCGCTACATGCTGCTGCGCATCGAACGCAAGACGGGAGGCTGAGTCATGGACGCAAAGATCTACGGCGTCCGGCGCATCCGGAACCATATTTTCCTGACCTCCTGCTTCGTCGCCACGGCGATCGGATTGACCTGCCTCGCCGTGATCCTCATCACACTGGTGGTGCATGGCGTCAGCGGCCTCAACCTCGCGGTCTTCACCGAGAGCACACCACCGCCAGGGTCCGCCGGCGGGCTCCAGAATGCGATCCTCGGCAGTCTGGTGATGACGACCCTGGCCGTGATCTTCGGCACGCCCCTGGGGATCATGGCCGGCACCTATCTCGCCGAATATGGCCGCCACGCCAAGCTCTCGGTCGTCATCCGCTTCATCAACGACATCCTCCTGAGCGCGCCCTCGATCGTGGTCGGCCTGTTCGTCTATGAGGTGATCGTGACGACCATGGGCCATTTCTCGGCCTGGGCCGGTGCCGTGGCGCTCGCCATCATCGTCATCCCGGTGGTGGTCCGCACCACCGAGGACATGCTGCGGCTGATCCCCGATCCCCTGCGCGAGGCCGCATCGGCGGTCGGTGCCCCGCGCTGGACCATGATTTCCCAGGTCGCCTACAAGGCGGCCCAGTCCGGCATCATCACCGGCATCCTCCTGGCCGTGGCGCGCATCAGCGGCGAGACCGCGCCCCTCCTCTTCACAGCGCTCAACAACCAGTTCTGGAGCAACAACTTCAATTCGCCGATGGCGAGCCTGCCGGTCACCATTTTCCAGTTCGCCATGAGCCCTTATGAGGAATGGCAGCAACTGGCCTGGACCGGCGCGCTGCTCATCACCTTCGCGGTGCTGGCGCTCAGCATCGGCGCGCGCATATTGGGATCGAAACGGAGATAACACATGGCCGCAACCGCGGTGAAGGTAGCCGTCAACAACCTGTCCTTCTATTACGCCAACTCGAAGGCGCTGAAGAGCATCAATCTCTCGATCCATGAGCGCGAAGTGACGGCCTTCATCGGGCCCTCCGGCTGCGGCAAGTCGACCCTGCTGCGCGTCCTCAACCGGATCTACGAGATGTATCCCAAGCAGCGCGCCGAGGGCGAAGTGCTGCTCGACGGGAAGAACATCCTGGACGGCGCCCAGGACATCAATCTCCTGCGCGCGCGCGTCGGCATGGTGTTCCAGAAGCCCACGCCCTTCCCGATGACGGTCTATGACAATGTCGCCTTCGGAATCCGCCTCTATGAGCGCTTGCCCAAGTCGGAGCTGGACGGGCGGGTCGAGCATGCGCTGCGCCATGCCGCCATCTGGGACGAGGTCAAGGACAAGCTCCATGCCAGCGGCCTGGGGCTCTCGGGCGGTCAGCAGCAGCGCCTCTGCATCGCCCGCACCGTCGCGACCAAGCCCGAGGTCATCCTGCTGGACGAGCCCTGCTCCGCGCTCGACCCCATCTCGACCGCGAAGATCGAGGAGCTGATCGAGCAGCTCAAAAACGAATACACGATCGCGATCGTGACCCACAATCTGCAGCAGGCCTCGCGCGTCTCCCAATACACGGCCTTCATGTTCCTGGGCGAGCTGATCGAGTTCGGCGAGACCGAGAAGGTCTTCACCAAGCCGAAACAGAAGAAGACCGAGGAATACATCACCGGCCGCTTCGGCTGAGGACAAGGTCGAGGCCGTCGGCTTCGCGCGACGGCTAAGGCTCGAGGCTCGCCCGGAACGCGGCCAGCTCCGGCGAGTTCTTGACTTCCGTGGCGCCGACTTCGACCAACTGGTCCACATCCGCATCGGGGATCGTCAGGCCGGTCGGAATGGCCGCGAGCCGCGCCCGCAGGGCGGGATCGGCGATCTCCTGCAGCGAGAGATGGATGAAATAGCCCTCGACATCCTCGCAAGGGTGGCCGTCGATCACGGCCCCCTCCTCGCAACGCACCTGGCGAATGGCCTTGACCATTTCCTGAAGCTGCAATTGCGCCAGCATCGAGGTTTCGAAGTTGTAGCTGTCGATCTGGGTGCCGGACACGGCGCTGAAGATCTGGCCGATGCTGCTCACCGTCCGTTGCGTGGGCCAGCTGGTATCGCGGCTGGCCTGTCCGTCGACGCTGACGAGAAGGACACGGCGCGCCTTGTCCAGACCGGCAAAGCGGATCCGCTCGGGATCGTCCGCATAAGCGAGGATGCTGTTGATGAACCCGCGCATCGCCAGATTGTCGGCGATGCCGCCATCCATCAGGTGGATGTATTTGGTGTTCTTGCCGTCGAGATAGAGGCGGGCGAACTGCGCCAGATAATGCTCCCGCGAATTCGCGCTCTTGGCCTCGCCGCGCGTGACCCAGCCCGGGACCCAGCCATTGCAATCCTCGGCATGGTTCTCGAGCGTGATCGGCGTGAACAGGACGGGGAAGCCGTTGGAGGCCGCGACCGCGCGCGCGACCGGGAAGCTGCTCAGATCGGAGCAGATCAGGTCGAACTGGTCCTGAACGAACGGGAACACCGTGCCGAAATTCACGTCGGTGGCATCGATCGAGATCAGCGGGCGACCGAGCTTGATCAGGTCGGCATAGGTCGCGCCATGGAACATGAGCTGGTCGTAGATTTTTTCCATCTGGTCGTTCGTCCCGTAGAGCGGGTTGAACCACCATTCCCAGTTCCAGGGCAGCAGATACATGCCGTAGATGTAGCTCTCGAGATCGACGCGCAGGAAATCCTTCTCGAAATCGGTGAAGATCTTGTCGCGATAGAGCCCGTAATAGGCGGCCGGGAAGCTGCCGCCCGAAACGGCCGACATCGAATCGACCTCGTCGAGCAGCCGGCGCTCGCGCCCGCCGATCTTGATCGTCAGATCGCGCAGGCCGGTCAAGGCGCCATAGCCGAAGGCCGCCGATCGCTTGCCGCCGCCGGAAAAGGCCAGCGCCACGAACAGCTCGGGCGAATTGTCGGTGGGCGGCAAGGCACCGAAACGATAGCCCTTGCTCAGGTCGGGTCCGGCGGTCGCGACATCGGCCTTCGCCGGCAGCGATCGGTTCATGGGAACCGTCGTGCAGCCCGCCAAGAGCAGAACAAGGCCGACCAGGACGAAGCGCATGGCGCCCGATTATGCGCAAGCCCGCGCGATATCGAAATGGACCTTTTGGAGGCCGGCCGGGGGGCGCCCCCTGCTTCCTTGCAGCGACGGGAGCCGGCCGTTAGGGTCGCGGTCCCGTCGCCGAAATGTCATCCATGAGCCCGCGCCGCACCTCCCATCTCGAACTCGTCATCATCCTCGGCGCGCTGACCGCCTTCGCGCCGCTGGCGATCGACATGTATCTGCCGGCGCTGCCGACGCTCGAGCGCGCCTTCCTGGCGACGACGGCCGAAGTGCAGCGAACGCTGGCGACCTTCTTCCTGGGCTTCGCCCTGGGCCAGGCCCTCTATGGCCCGGTCGCCGACCGGTTCGGCCGCAAGCCGCCGCTCTATGCCGGGCTGGTGCTGTTCGGCCTGGCCTCGATGGCCTGCGCGCTGGCGCAGTCGGTCGAGGCCCTGTCCGCCCTGCGCTTCCTCCAGGCCATCGGCGCCTGCTCCGGGGCTGTCGTCGCCCGGGCCATGGTGCGCGACCTGTTCGAGCCGCAAGAGACCGCGCGGATTTATTCGGCCCTCATGCTGGTGATGGGCGTGGCGCCCATCCTGGCCCCGCTGCTCGGCGGCTATCTCCTGGTCTGGTTCGGCTGGCAGGCGATCTTCTGGCTGCTGGCGGCGCTGGCCCTCGCCTCGATCGCAGCGGTGGCCCTCCGGCTGCCCGAAACGCACGACCCCAAGACCGCTCATTCGCTGTCGCTCGGCCCCGTGCTGGCGCGTTATGCAGCACTTCTGCGGCACCGGCATTTCGTGGGCTATGCGCTCTCGGGCGGCATGAACGCGGCAGGCATGTTCGCCTATATCGCCGGCTCGCCCTTCGTCTTCATCGAGCTCTATCACGTGGCGCCCGAGCATTTCGGCTGGATCTTCGGCACCAATGCCGCGGGCCTCATCTTCGCCTCGCAGGTCAATGGCCGCGTCGTGCATCGCTACGGCGCCGACAGGATCCTGCGCTTCGGCAATCTGCTGCAGACGATCGCCGCCTTGGCGCTGGTCGCCACCGCAGCGACGGGATGGGGCGGCATTCTCGGCATCGTGATTCCGCTCTTCGTCTATGTCGGTTGCGTGGGTCTCGTCAGTCCGAATGCGATCGCGCTCGCCATGGCGCCGCAAGGGGCACAGGCCGGCAGCGCGTCGGCCCTGGTGGGAACGCTGCAATTCTCGGTGGCCGCGATCGCCGCCACTGCGGTCGGCGCCATTCATCGGGAGAGCGCGCTGCCGATGGCGATCATCATCGCGATCTGCGGCACGCTGGGCTTGCTGTTGCATCGCTGGCTGGTCGGCGGATTGTCGTCGCGCGCCAGCGTCTAGATCGAGATCTCGACGGTCGGCGCGAAGACCCGGTCGACGGGCCGCGAACGAAAGTCTCGGTGCCAAACTGTGGTTCCGGGTTGCGGCCCCCGGCAGAAATTCTTGCGGCTGTGGCCCGCTTGCATCACTCGCCCCGGTGCTGTCTCCCGGGGCCTTTGGGGCGCTTTGTAAAGGCGACGAAACGAAGGCGAATCTGCCCGACTCTACAAATTCTTTGCCCCATTTCTTGTTGGACCGCGTTAAGCACGCCCCCGCTCGCATCTGGGCTTGGAATCGGGCGAATCCCGGCTCGCGCGGACGGCGGTAAGATCGCGTTAAGCCTGTTCGTTCAGGGAATCCTGTGGATAACTACAATCGATTCATTTCTTCTTAAAAATGACGGCGCAAATGTGGTTTCACGGCGCAGGTAAGTGTCGTTATGGCCCCGCACGATCCAGGTAGGATGGAGGAAACCATGTCGCTCTCGAAACGCTCCCTCGAAACACTGCTCGACCTCGTCGAGATCAAGCTCAGCTGCATCGAAGTGTTCGACCGCGAAGACCAGCGTGAACGTCATTCGCTGGAAGCCGCCCGCAAGGAATTGACCGCCCTGATCCCGCAGCGCAATGCGGCGAAGAGCACGGTCCGTTCCGAGATGAGCGCGCAACACTAAGACCACCCACATTGCCTGCCCGAGCCTTCTCGGGCGTCCTGTCAGGCCCGCCGGCAACGCTTGCCGGCGGCCCCACGGCCCGCTTACTCTGCCTCCCTGCACCGGTCCGGTGCGGTGAGCAATGAGGATCGTGGGCCATGGCAACACTTGCCGTCGCTGAAATCGGCGGGTCTCCGCGCGAGCGGGGACGCCAGCATGGGCGCCAGCTCAAGGCCCTGGTGCGCGAGCGCGACCGGCGCTGGCGGGCCGAGATCGAATCCTTCATGGCCATGCCCTCGGACCGGTTCATCGGCCAGTTCCTGGCCGAGACCCAGTTCGTCGCCGCGATCGAACGCCATGCGCCCGACCTCCTCGACGAAGTTCGTGGCATCGCCGAAGGCGCCGACCTGCCCTATGACGCCGTCCTCGCCGCCCAGTTCATGGACGAGGAGTGGTGGTATTCCGTGGGGCTGAAGCGGCGCCAGGCGAACGAGACCCCGCATCACTGCAGCGCCGTCGCCAGCCTCCGGCCGGGCGGCGCCTTGCTGGCGCAGAACATGGACCTGGCGCGCTGGAGCGATGGGCTCCAGGCGATGCTGCTGATCCGCGACGTGGCGCCGGGCATCGACGCCGCCCTGCTGACCATGGCCGGCATGATCGGGCTCTGCGGCGTCAACAGCGCCGGCCTCGGCTTCACGGTCAACACACTGGGCGATCTCGAGAGCGCCACCGACGGCGTTCCCGTGGCCTTCATCAGCCGGATCCTGCTGGCGCAATCCAACTATGACGAGGCCAGCCGTGTCCTGCGCCAGGTCCGTCATGCGTCGGGGCAGAATTACGTGCTGTCCGACGGCCGCCAGCTCGGCGATTTCGAATGTTCGGGCGACCATGCGATTACCTTCGCGCCGTCGGGCGCCTCCCCGGGCTGCATCTGGCACACCAATCACGCGCTGGCGAACCCCAATCGCGGGAAGCCGTCGGAATCGGAAGAGTCAAAGCGCGCGCGGCACAATTCGCGCCAGCGCATGAGCGCGCTCGAACGCCGCCTTCAGGGGCGTGCCGGTCCCTTCAATGAGGCGGCCGTACGCGATGCGCTCACCTCGCAGGACGACCCCGACAATCCGGTCTCGATCACCACCGAGAATGCCGACCGGCGCAAGAGCGGCTTCTTCACTTTCGCGAGCGTGATGTGGGACATCGGATCGGAAATCACGGCGCATGTGGCTCCGGGCGCTCCGTCGGCATTCGAGCATCAGACCTTCCACCTCGCCCGCCGCGCACCCACACGCGCCGTCGCGGAGTGAAATGCCTTAAGGCGACATGAGGGCCACGAAACCCAGGACGATCGTGGTGGGAGCCGGAATCGTTGGCGCTTCCATTGCCTATCACCTGGCACGCGCTGGTGCGCCCGTCATGCTGGTCGACAAGAGCCAGCCCGCGAGCGCAGTGACCCGCAAGGCCTTTGCCTGGATCAATGTCTCGCACGGCGTGCCGAAGCCCTACGCAGAGCTTCGCCTGCTTGCGATCCAGGAATATCGCAGGCTGGAACAGGAGCTCGATCATGCCCTCCAGGTGGATTGGTGCGGCGCCCTGACTTGGAATCGCGATCTTGCCGAGACCGAGCGCCTGGCCCGCGAGCATGCGGCGGCGGGCTATGATGTCCGGCTGATCGAGCGGGACCAGATCGCGCTATTGGAGCCGAATCTTGTGGAGCCGCCAAACTGCGCGGTCCATGCACCCAGCGAAGGCGCGGTCGATCCGGTCGCTGCCACCGAAGTCCTCGTCGATGCCGCCCGGCAAGCCGGTGCCGATGTCCGGCTTGGGACGGAGGTGATCGCCCTCACCGCGAATGGTCGAGGGATCACGGGCATCCGCACGCGCGATGAGGCCGTAGGTGCCGACGCCGTTGTCATGGCGGCAGGCACGGACGCTCGCTTGCTCTGTCAGCCGCTCGGCCTGGATCTGCCCATCGACCCCTCGCCGGCCTTGTTGCTGCGGTTCAAGACGCCCGGCCCTTTGGTCAACGGGATCATCTCAAGCTCCGATATGGAGATCAGGCAGGCCTCCGATCATTGTCTTCTTGCCGCCGACGACTATATCGACGAATCGCCTGACAATGGCCCCGATGCCATTGCGGGCCGTGCGCTCGCTGCCGTGAAGAAACGTCTGCGGGGAGCGGCGGGCATCGAATTGGAAAGCGTCAGCGTCGGTGTGCGGCCCATTCCCGCCGATGGCTGCCCGATCGTCGGCTTCAGTCCTCGGATCCAAGGACTCTACATTGCCGTGATGCATGCCGGCGTCACCATGGCGCCGGCGATCGGCCGTCTCGCCACAACCGAGATCCTCGATGGCGCTCGTGTGAAGCTGCTCGAATCCTGCCGCCTCGAGCGGTTCGCGACTTAAACCGCCCGCAGCGCCTGCTCCATGTCCTCGATCAGGTCGCCCGTGTCTTCGAGGCCGACCGACAGCCGCAGCAGGTCCTTCTGTACCGGACTACTCGGCCCTTCGACCGAGGCACGATGCTCGAGCAGGCTCTCCGTCCCGCCGAGCGAGGTCGCGCGCACCCAGAGCTGGCAGCGTGCGGCCACCTTCAAGGCGCCTTCGGCGCCGCCCTTGACCCGCAGCGACAGCATCGCGCCATAGCCGCCATCCATCTGCCGCTGGGCCACGGCATGGCCGGGATGACGCTCGAGGCCGGGATAGAGCACTTCGACCAGCTTCGCATGGCCGTCGAAATGGCGCGCGATCGTCAGGGCTGAGGACGAGGCGTGACGCACACGCACGAACAAGGTGCGCATGCCGCGCAGCAGGAGCCAGGCTTCGAAAGCACCGAGCACGGCGCCACCGCTGCCGCGCACCGCCAGGATACGCTGCCAAAGCTCGTCCTGGCGCGCCGTCACCAGCGCACCCGCCAGCAGATCGGTATGACCGTTGAGATATTTGGTCGCCGAATGCATCACGATGTCGGCGCCGAGCGCCAGGGGCTTGGTCAGGACCGGCGTCGGCACCGTGTTGTCGACCGCCAACCGCGCGCCCGCCCGCTTGGCGATGGCGGCGACGCCCGCGATGTCGGTGACGCCCCAGTCCGGATTGGCCGGCGTCTCGATCCAGATCAGCCGCGTGCGTCCCGGCTGCACCGCCGACGCCACCGCCTCCAGGACGGTGGTGTCCACCAGATCGACCGCGAGGCCCCAGCGTCTTCCTTCGCCGGTCAGCCAGTCGCGCAGGCCCCAATACATCGAGCGGGGCGCCACCACATGGTCGCCGGGCGACAGCGCCTGGAACAGCGTGACGGCCGAGGCCATGCCGGAAGCGAAGAGCGCCGCCGCCTCGCCGCCCTCCAACGCCGCCAGCAGAATCTCCGGCTGCTCCAGCGTCGGATTGTTGGGTCGCGCGTAGGAGCGCCCGCCGATCAGCTCATAGCTCTCGTCGCGCGCATAGGTGGTGGCGTTATGGATCGGCGGCACGACCGCGCCGGTCTCGGCATCGATCCAGCCCAATCCTTGCGCCGCGATGGTGGCAGGGTTGAGGTTCGTCCGGGGCGAGTGATGTTTCTTGCTCATGGGACGCCATCCTAGCGCCGAACGAACGCGGGCGTCACGCGGCCACCACGCCCTCTCCTCTTTCCTGTCATCCTCGGACCGGCTCCTCTTTCCTGTCATCCTCGGACCGGCCGAAGGCCGGATCCGGGGATCCAGTCTCGCCGGCCCCTGGATTGCCGGGTCAAGCCCGGCAAGGACAGAAAAGGAAGCAGCGCGTCCGTCGATGGCGAAGGGACGACGTAGCGACCGTGCCCCTCAGCGCTTCTTATATTGCGTGGCGCCGAACAGCATCTCCTTCGTCTGCGCATCCATCTCGGCGCGCTGGACGTCGCTCAGCACCGTCACGGCCTTGATCACCGCGGGCCGTGCCGCGATCTGGTCGAACCAGCGCTTGGTGTTGGGATAGTCCGGGAACTGGACGCCCTGGCGTTCCCAGGACCGGAGCCAGGGGAAGATCGCCATGTCGGCGATCGAATAGTCGCCGGCGACGAACGGACGGTCGGCCAGCCGCCTATCGAGCACACCATAAAGACGCTTGGCCTCGTTGGTGTAGCGGTCGATCGCGTAGGGAATCTTCTCCGGCGCATAGCCGCGGAAATGATGCACCTGGCCCAGCATGGGTCCGATGCTGCCCATCTGGAACATGAGCCATTCCAGGGTCTCGTAGCGCCCGCGCGGCGCCTTCGACAGGAACTTCCCGGTTTTCTCGGCGAGATAGATCAGGATGGCGCCGGATTCGAAGATGGAGATCGGTTTTCCGTCCGGACCGTCGGTGTCGATGATGGCCGGAATCTTGTTGTTGGGGCTGAAGGCGAGGAACTCGGGCTTGAACTGATCGCCGCGGCCGATATCGACCCCGTGCACGGTGTAAGGCAGCCCGGTCTCTTCCAGCATGATGTGGATCTTGTGGCCGTTGGGCGTGGCCCAGCTGTAAAGCTCGATCATCGTGGCTTCGCGTCCTTCATGAGTGACGGGCCTCCTCGAGGCGGCCCCCATCGTTGCTAGTTAGGCAATTCGGCGAAACCCTGCAACGCTCTCGCCGGTAACCGCGTCGGGCGAAAGGCTGTTCGCGGCCGGCCGGTCCGAAGCGGAAACGGCGAGGATCTGGGCCGGTCTGCCGCCGCCGGCAAGGCCTGAAAAGAACCGGCTGTCCGTGGAATGTGACAGTGTTATGACAGCACCCTGAAGCAGGGATAAGGTGAGTTTCACCCTCCCTGGCCTCGGCTGCTCCCCTCCGGTTTCCTTCCGATCCATCCATGCGCGCCGTCCTCCTCGCCACCGCACCGCTCCTGATCGGGGTTGCCCTGATCATGGCCGGCAACGGCCTGCAGGGCTCGCTCCTGGCCTTGCGGGCGACGCTCGAGGGGTTTCCGGCCTCGGTCACCGGCATCATCATGTCGGGCTACTATGTGGGCTTCCTGTTCGGCTCCCAGCTGACCCCCAAGATCGTCGAGCGGGTCGGCCATGTCCGGGTGTTCGCGGCGCTGGCCGCCCTCGCCAGCATGGCGATCCTGATCCAGGCCGTGTTCGTCTATTGGCAGAGCTGGACCTTCTTCCGCGCGCTGACGGGCTTCTGCTATTCCGGCCTCTATGTCGTGATCGAGAGCTGGCTCAACGACCGCGCCTCCAACGAGAACCGCGGCCGGCTGCTGGCGGGCTACACCGTGATCCAGGCGGCCGCGATCGCCAGCGGCCAGCTCATGCTCAATCTGCACGACCCCGCCGGCTTCCAGCTCTTCACCCTGGTCGCGATCCTGATCTCGGCTTCGGTGCTGCCGGTTCTGTTGGTCAGCGCGCCGCAGCCGCATTTCGGCGAATCGCGCAAGCTCTCTTTGCGCACGCTCTGGCGCCTGTCGCCCTTGGGCACGCTCGGCACCTTCGGCGCCGGCCTCACCTTGAGCGGCTTTTCCGGCATGGGCGCCGTCTATGCCCGCGCGATCGGCTTCTCGGTGTCGGAGGTCTCGCTCTATATGGCGCTCGCCGTCATCGGCAGCGCGATCTTCCCCTGGCCGCTCGGCTGGCTGGCGGACCGGTTCGACCGGCGGCGAATCATCACCGCACTGACCACCGTCCTGGCGGTGCTCTGCCTCGCCGGCCTTTATGTCGCCGATGTCTCGCGCATCGGCCTGCTGACCGTCGTGTTTCTCTATGGTGGGTTCGGCATGCCGATCTATTCGCTGTCGGTCGCCCATGCCAATGACCGCCTCGAGCCCGATCAGATGGTGGCGGCCAGCTCGAGCCTGATGCTGGCCTATGGCATCGGCGCGATCCTGGGCCCAGTGACGGTCGGCCAGGCGATGCAGCATCTGGGGCCGCCGGGCTATTTCGTCTATCTCGCCGCCGCCCATGTTTTGATCGGACTGTTCGCGGTCTGGCGCATGATCCGCAGGCCGACCTGACTCCGCGCTAAGGTCCGGGCGTCTCCAGCAGCAGCATCTTGCCGTCCCAGCCCGCGTTGGTGGCGGCCCCGACATGCGCGACGAGCCGCCCCGACTGCAGGGTCTGCGCCAGCACATCGCGTGCCGCGTCGAACGAGCCTTGCATCCGGTTGAGCGTGATCAGCTTCAGCAGCCGGCGCGGCGCCTGCGCCGCGACCATGCCAACCATCACCGGCTGGCTGGCGCCGGTCTCGTCATGGATCGCCAGTTCGGTCGGCCAGAGCCGCAGGACGAGCCGCGATCCGTCGGGCCGCGGCAGCAGCCGGATCAGCACCGGCGAACGGCCGTCATCGAGACGCGGCAGGACCGGCAAGGCCTCAGGTCCCGGATTGGGCAACAGCCAGGCCAGCAGGCTGGAGAGGCTCCAGCGGACGGGCTCGCGCCAGCCGGCTTCCTCGAGCTTCATGGCGATCGCGCGCGGCGGCCCCACCCAGGCCACGGTGAAGGGCTCCTCGTAATGGCCCTTCAGATCGACCCGCCGTTCCGGCAGCGTGTTCCATCCGCCCTGGCGCCAGGCCTCGAGCGACATCGCCTGGGTCTGCTGGCGAACGCCATAGAAAGCCAGATCGCGGTCGTGGTTGCTGTGGATATGGAAGGCGCCGATGCCGACCAGGGCCGCAACCGCCGCCACGGCCAGCCCCTTGCTGTGGATCCGTTCCGGACGGTGATGCAGATAGACCGTCCCCAGCAATGTCAGCCAGGCCGCGCCGAAGGCAAGGCCCGCGCTGACATCCGAGAACCAATGGGCGCCGAGATAAAGGCGCGAGACCGCGATGAGGCTGACGAAAGCGACGGTGAAGCCGATGAAAATGCGCCGCCCCAGCGGCTTCATTTCCCGCGTCGCCAGGAAGGCCAGGAAGCCCCACATCACGATATTCACCGTGGCGTGGCCGCTGGGAAACGAGAAGGCGCCCCAGCCGCTATAGAGATCGGGTGCCGGCCGCGGCCGGTAGAGCATCATCTTGAGGCCGGTATTGAAGAAGGAGCTGAGCGTCACCGCGGCCATCCAATAGAGCGCGGTGCGCCAGGCCCGCTGCAACAGCAGCCAGATCAGCACGGCCAGCGTGATGCCGATGACCACCACCGGATCGCCAAGCTCGGTCACCGCCACCATCAGGCCGTCGGCCCAAGGCGAGCGCAGATTCTGGAGCAGCCCGAAGATCGCGGAATCGGCGCGCACCAAAGGCTCGCCGCCGACCACGCCTTCGAGGATCGCGAAGAACAGCCAGAGCGTCGCCACCAGCAGAGCGACGGCGACGATCAATCCGCGCAACTCGCGCTCGCCAGGCTCGAGCAGCGAGCGCATCAGCCGCTGCGGCCAGCGATCGCCGGTGACGGCCCAGGCATCCGCCCGCGCTGCCAGACGGCCGATCCAGGGGATGAAGATCCGCAAGGTGAGGCGCGCCAGCCACAAGGCCAGGAACAAGACGGCCGCCAGGAGTGCGATGAAGATCAGAAGCCGGCCGGCCACCGCTCCCGCCAAGGTCAGCGACGCACCGACCGCCACGCCGGGCAGGATATGAGCGAAGGCCCACATCGCCGCGGAGAGGATGACCGCCGGATAGAACCGCGCGGGCGACAAGCGGAGGATGCCGGCGAAGAGCGGGACGAAGGCGCGGGTCGCCGGCAGGAAGCGGCCGAACAGCACGCTCTTGCCGCCATGGCGCGCGAAGAAGCGCTCGGCCTCCTCGACCAGGCGCGGATGACGGCTGAAGGGCCAGCGAGTAACGATCGAGCGGCCGTAATAGCGGCCGACATTGTAGGCGATGGTGTCGCCGATGACCGCGCCGAGGATGACCCAGCCCGAGAGCGGCCCGAGCCGGATCGAATCCGTCGCGACCAGGGCCCCCGTTGCGATGATCAGGGTCGAGCCCGGAATGACCGCGCCGATGACCGGCAGGGCCTCGGCCATGGCGGCGAAGAACCCCAGCCCATAAGCCAGGGCCGGATTGGCCGCGAAGAAATCGAGGAATCCGCGCAGGTAATCAAGCATGGAAGACCCGCCGGACGCCCGGCGGCCCATTCCGCGCCCGCCTCGCCGCCTTCCGTCGACGGACGGTGTCAGAAGGCAGCGGGGACGCGGGGATCATTCTCGCGAGGGTGCGTCGCTCAGCCCGCGAGCTTCTTCTTCAGAAGCTCGTTCAGCATGGCGGGATTGGCCTTGCCGCCGGTGGATTTCATCACCTGGCCGACGAAGAAGCCCAGGAGCTTGTCCTTGCCCGAGCGATACTCGGCGACCTTGTCCACCTGCTCGGCCATGACCTTGTCGATCGCGGCCTCGATGGCACCGGTGTCGGTGACCTGGCGCAGGCCTTTCTCCTCGACGATCGCCTTGGCGCCCTTGCCGGTCTCGACCATCGCCTGGAACACGTCCTTGGCGAGGCGTCCGGAAAGGGTGTTGTCGGCCAGGAGATCGACCAGCTCGCCCAGCGAGGCGGCCGAGACCGGGGATTCGCCGATCTCCTTGTTTTGCTTGTTGAGCACGCCGAACAGCTCCGAGATGACCCAGTTGGCCGCCAGCTTGGCATCGCGACCTGTCGCGACGCTTTCATAGAAGGCCGCCGTCTCGCGCTCGCCGACCAGCACGCCCGCGTCATAGGCGGAGAGCCCGTAAGCCTTGATGAATCGCGCTTTCTTGACGTCGGGCAGCTCAGGCAGCGTCGCCTTGATGTCTTCCACCCAGCCTGCATCGAGCTCGA
Source organism: Hypericibacter sp. (assembly GCF_050729195.1). Classification (NCBI taxonomy): domain Bacteria; kingdom Pseudomonadati; phylum Pseudomonadota; class Alphaproteobacteria; order Rhodospirillales; family Dongiaceae; genus Hypericibacter; species Hypericibacter sp. The sequence goes on along the minus strand of NZ_JBOHKS010000159.1, from coordinate 28,878 downwards.
GCGGCAGCAGGTCGGGATCGGGGAAATAGCGGTAGTCATGCGCATGCTCCTTGCTGCGCATCGGCCGCGTGATGCCCTTGCCGGCGTCGAACAGCCGCGTCTCCTGCCTGACCTTGCCGCCATCCTCGACCAGCTCGATCTGACGGCGGGCCTCATGCTCGATCGCCTGCTGCACGAAGCGGATCGAGTTGACGTTCTTGATCTCGCAGCGCGTGCCCAACTCCCCACCGGGCTTGCGTACGGAGACGTTCACGTCGCAGCGGAAGCTGCCCTCGTCCATGTTGCCGTCGCAGGTGCCGAGATAGCGCAGGATCGAGCGCAGCTTCTTGAGATAGGCCGCGGCCTCCTCGGAGCTGCGCATGTCCGGCTCCGAGACGATCTCCATCAGCGCCACGCCCGACCGGTTGAGATCGACATAGGTCTTCTTCGGATGCTGGTCATGGAGGCTTTTGCCCGCATCCTGCTCGAGATGGAGCCGCGTGATGGCCACCTCACGCGAGCGCCCTTCCGGCAGATCGAGGATGATCGTGCCCTTGCCCACGATCGGCTGCAGATACTGCGAGATCTGATAGCCGGCCGGGAGATCGGCATAGAAGTAATTCTTGCGGTCGAACACCGAGCGCAGATTGATCTGGGCGTTGAGGCCGAGGCCGGTGCGAACCGCCTGCTCGATGCAATAGCCGTTGATGACCGGGAGCATGCCGGGGAACGCGGCATCAACCAGGCTGACCTGTGTGTTCGGCTCGGCGCCGAAAGCCGTGGCGGCACCCGAGAACAGCTTCGAGTTCGAGATGATCTGGGCATGGACCTCGAGGCCCAGCACGATCTCCCAGGCGCCGGTGCGGCCCTGGACCAGATCGCTGTCATTGACGATGGCGGTTTCGCTCATGGTTATCACATCCCCGGCCGCGCGGTGAAGTTCGCGGCCTTTTCCAGCATCTGCCCCGCCTTGAGCAGCGTGGCCTCGTCGAACGCCTTGCCGATCAGCTGCAACCCCAGCGGCAGGCCTTCGGCCGAGAGCGCCGCCGGCACCGAGATGCCCGGCAGCCCCGCGAGGTTCACGGTGACGGTAAAGACGTCGTTCAGATACATCGCTACCGGATCGTCGCTGTTCTCGCCCTCGGCGAAGGCGGCCGTCGGCGTCGCCGGCGTCAGGATCACATCGACCTGCTTGAAGGCCTCGGTGAAATCGCGCGCGATCAGGCTGCGCAGCCGCTGCGCGCGCAGATAATAGGCGTCGTAATAGCCGGCCGAGAGCACATAGGTGCCGATCAGGATGCGCCGCTTAACCTCGGCGCCGAAGCCGGCGGCGCGGGTCAGCTCATACATCTCGTCCAGCGTGTCGGCCGGAACGCGCAAGCCGAACCGCACGCCGTCATAGCGGGCGAGGTTCGAGGAGGCCTCGGCCGGCGCGATGATGTAATAGGTCGGCAGCGCATATTTCGTATGCGGCAGCGAGATCTCGACCGGAATGGCGCCGGCGGCCTTGAGCCAGTCGGCGCCCTGCGCCCAGAGCTTCTCGATCTCGGCCGACATGCCGTCGACGCGATACTCCTTCGGGATGCCGATCTTCATGCCGCGGATATCGCCGGTGAGAGCAGCACGGAAATCCGGCACCGGCATATCGACCGAGGTCGAATCCTTGGGATCGTAGCCCGCCATGGCCCCCAGCATGATGGCGGCATCCTCGACGCTGCGGGTCATGGGGCCGGCCTGATCCAGCGACGAGGCGAAGGCGACGATGCCCCAGCGCGAGCAGCGGCCATAGGTCGGCTTGATGCCGACGATGCCGCAGAAGGCCGCCGGCTGGCGGATCGAACCGCCGGTATCGGTGCCGGTCGCGGCCATCGCGATGCGCGCGGCCACCGAGGCGGCCGAGCCGCCCGACGAGCCGCCCGGCACCAGCACCGACGGATCGCCCTTGCGCTTCCAGGGATTGGCGACATGGCCGTGATAGCTGGTCATGTTGGAGGAGCCCATCGCGAACTCGTCCAGATTGGCCTTGCCCAGCATCACTGCGCCGGCCTTCCAGAGATTGGTCGAGACGGTCGATTCATAAGTCGGCTTGAAGCCATCCAGGATGTGCGAGCCGGCCGTGGTCAGCACGCCGTCGGTGCAGAACAGATCCTTGATCGCCAGCGGAATGCCGTCCATGGCGCCGGCTTTGCCGGCGCGGCGGCGCTGATCCGACGCCTCGGCCATGCTCAAGGCCTTCTCGGGCGTCTCGGTGATGTAGGCATTGAGATGACGCGCGGCCGCCATCGCAGCGAGATGGGCCTGCGTCAGCTCCCTGGCGGAGAAGCTGCCCTTGGCGAGCCCGTCGAGCGCGCCGGCAACCGTGAGATCGGTGAGCTTGGTCATGGGTCCGCTCACTCCACGACCTTGGGAACCGAGAAGAAGCCGGCCGCGGCATCCGGCGCGTCGGCCAGGATCCGGTCGCGGCAATTGCCGTCCGTCACCTCGTCCTTGCGCTTGGGCAAGGCGAAGCGGCCGACGCCGCTCATCGGCTCGACGCCCGAGACATCGACCGCATTCAGTTGCTCGACCCAATGCAGGATGCCGTCGAGTTCCTTGGCATAGGCATCGAGCTCCTCGTCCGTGAGCTTGAGACGGGCGAGGGTCGCGATATGGGCAACGGTCTTGCGGTCGAGCGACATGGGAATCCTAAGGATGCTCCGGTTAACGGCCGGGGAGAACGCTCCGGGAATGTCGGGAGGCGGGGAAAATATCATCCGCCCCGGGGCCCCGCAACAGCGCCTTCCGGGGCGCCGAGGCGGCCAAACTGCCCGATTTCCGCCCGATTCCAGGGCGCTGGGCTGGCGTTCCCCGGTGTTGCCCGGGCCGACCGCCGGGACTGAGGTTGCAGATCGCAAGAATTTCACGTCAGACTGGTTCTGTTGACCTGACTTTCCCCCTCTGCGATTTCGCCCGAGGGCCTGGCCCCGTCCCGACCGGGACATTGCAATCCGACGAGCCCTCGCGCCCGATCACCCATGACAATCCCCCGCATGTCACGCCACCTCCTGATGGCCTTTGCCCTCCTGCTCGCCCTTTCCCACGCCGGTTTCGCCGCCTCGACAGGCGAGCCTCTTCCCGGGAAGCTCTTCAAGGCAACCGACGGCTATGTGAAGTCGCTGCTCGCCCAGGCGGGCCTGTCGCCGCGCACCATGACCGACGGCGATGTCGCCATCGACTGGCATGTCGACGGCACGAACTATCCCGGCTTCGTGAATCTGGATCGGAATCCCGATGGCCAGATCTGGAACCTGCGCATCGCCGCGATCCTGCCGGCCAAGCCCAAGGAAGATCCCGATCCCGCCATGCTGGCCGAGTTCATCAACCGGTGGAATCGGGTCGAAGGCATGATCACCCTCTATACCGGCGAGGACGACATCCTGATCGCCTCGAGCAACATGCCGGTCGAGTACGGAATCAATCCCGATGAGTTCCAGGCCAACGGGCTGCGCCGGTTCGAGCAGACGCTGAGCCGCATTCGCGAGCAGCTCGAGGAGTTCGCCAGCAGCTACAACTCGACGAGGAAGAAAGCCGATATCAGCCAGTTGCCGGCCCAGGCCGTGGGGCTGCTGGAGCTGGACGACGGCTATTGCACCGCCAGCGTGGTCGGGGCCGACGTGATTCTCACCGCGGCCCATTGCCTGTTCAATTTCGCCGGCAGGGCGGTGAAGCCCAAGCGCTTCCGGGCCGCCTATGTCGACGGCAAGGCCATCGTCGAGGCCGGCATCCGCGACGTGTTCGTGCCGCCGGAATTCGACATCACCCGCATCTTCAGCGCGAATGGCATGGAGGGCCTCGACTGGGCCTTCGTGCGGCTCGACCGCGCCATCGGCGACAAGACCGGCATCCTCGCCATCAAGCAATTGGATTCCGCCACGCTCGACCGCATGATCGACTCGAAAGACTATCAGGTGTTCCGGGTGGGCTATGGCAGCTCGAAGGAACTCACCATGCAGAGCGATTGCCACCTTGCGCATGTGTGGAAGGACAATACCTACGCGCATCTCTGTCATATCGAGCCGGGCGATTCCGGTTCGCCCGACCTGCTGTTCGAGAACGGCAGCTACAGCATCATCGGCATCGACGAGGCGATCATCGATTTCCGCGACGTCAAACATGCCAATGTCGCGGTTTCCAGCACCGCCTTCATCAACGCGCTGCCCGAATTCCTGAATCATGCCTCGACGCGCGACGCCTCCGAGAAGTCGGAGAACGCGGGCACCCGCAGCACCCGATAGAGACGCTTCCTTGCGCGCAATCCTCGCCGGCCTTGCCTTCATCCTGACATTCGTCGCGACCCTCGCCACCGGTTTCGCGGATGACGCACCCGCGGGAACCCTGACCGCGGCGCAAGCCTCCAAGACCGTCGAGGATCTCGGGATCGACTCCAAGCCCTCGAGCGACGCGAAGGAGATCGAGGTCACCTGGGTCAAGGGCAAGGTGCCGGTGCCGGGTAGCATCACCCTCAATGTCGATGCCCAGGGCAAGGTCCGCGCCATCGATCCCCTGGCGCCGATCCCGGCCGACAGGATCCTGTTTCTCAGCCGCGAGACCCTGCAAAACTTCACGCTGCGCTGGAACAGCGAGAATCCGGGTGCGGAACATCTCGATCTCGAAAACAGCGGCGTGCTGGTCCTGACCGCGACTTATCCGCGGGCGTCGGCGCCCTATGACGCGGCCATGCTCAAGCGTCAGATCGGCACGTTCCGGAGCGCACTGGATCGGGCCCTCGACGATCTCGACCGCGAAAGCAAGGCCCACCAGTCCCAAGGGGACAAGGCCTATGCCTCGGACTGGGAACTGGCGGATCCTTCGAAAATGCCCGCGCGCGCCGTCGGCCGCCTCGAAACCCAGGGCGGCTATATCTGCACCGCCACTCTGGTCGCCGAGGATATCATCCTGACGGCCGCCCATTGCGTGATGGACGACAAGGGGCGGCATAAGAAGCCGCTGCAGTTCAATGCGGGCATCGATCATGGCGATGCCGTAGCGACCGCCAATGTGACGGCGGTCCATGTCGATCCCGACTACGACCCGGTGCATCAGTTCGACGGCAAGACCATCGACAATCCGATTTTCGGCAGAGACTGGGCGCTGCTGAAGCTGGATGCGCCCATCGGCCGCGACACCGGCACCATCGATGTCTTTGCCGCGACCCGCAGCGATCTCGAGGGCATCGTCGATGATACGAAGTCCGACGTGATTCAGATCGGCTATGGCGGCCAGGGCGGCTTCCGCCCGAAGCTTCGCCATCGCTGCGGGCCGGCCGACGTGCTGGACGCGCGCTACTACACGACCCAGTGCGGCCTGGTGAAGGGCGATTCGGGCTCGCCCCTGCTGCTGCATCAGGGCGAGAAATACCGCATCATCGGAATCAACTATGCCTGGGTCGATCTCGACTACGTCAATCACGTGTTTCTGGTGGTCGGCAGCGCCGCCTTCGCCCCGACCCTGAAGGACCTCGTTTCCGGCAAGCTGCAGGCGACACCGGTCGAGGACTGGATCAAGGACCCATCGGACGACAAGACGGCCGGCACCATGGGACAGCCGAACGGCAGGCTTTGATCGGCCGTAACGGCGGACCCGCTCCTTCGGCCCCGCAAAGCGGGGAGCAAAACGGCCGCGATCCAGGCATAATGTCCTGACGGGGGCCGGCAAGGTCCTCGAAGTCCCGATAGCCGAGGTTCGGATGCGCCCCTCTGCCTTTACCGCCGGCCTGCTGGCCTTCCTGATCGGCGTGACGCTGTGGGCCTGGCCCGGCCCCGTCCTGGCCTTCAAACCGCCCGTCGACAGCCGGATCGCGACCCCGCTCTATCGCGTCACCGCGGCGTTGCTGCAGTCGCTGCTCGCCGACGAAGGCATCCGCAGCAAGATCGACAATGAGGGCGATGTCTCCCTCACTTTCCAAGCCGAGCATCACGATCTGCCCGGATGGATCGTGCTCGACCGGGTCGACGAGCGCGAGGTCTGGAACATCCGCTTCACCACGATCATTCCCCAGGAACTGACTGGCGATCGCGACCGCGACGCGCTGATCGTCTTCGCCAATGGCTGGAATCGCGACGAGATCGCGCTGAAGCTCTATCTCGACGAGGAGGGCCAGCTCGAGGCCGAGCATAACCAGCCGGTCCAGTTCGGCATCAATCCCGACGAGTTCAAGGAAAACGGGATCCGGCTCTATCAGGACGCGCTCGCGCGCGCCCTCAACGCCCTCGCCTCACCCGGCAACGGCGCCAGCGACGGCGCCTCGAACGGGCAGCAGACCCAGGAAGAGACCGACAATCCGCATGGCGACACCCCCGGCGAACCGATCGACGCCAGCGCTCCGCCGGCGCGCGCCATCGGCCTCCTGGAAATGTCGGATGGCGGTCTCTGCTCGGCCTCGGTCGTGGCCGACAATGTGATCCTGACCTCCGCCCATTGCCTGTTCGATGAGGACCATCAGAGCGTGATCGCCGAACGCTTCAGCGCCGGCTACGACCAGGGGCATTTCGTCGCGACGGCGCTGATCCGCGATGTCTATCTGCCGCCCGAGTTCGATCACAAGCGCTTCCTCGAGACCAACGAGATCGACGGCTATGACTGGGCGCTGCTGCGCCTCGATCGCAGCGTCGGCCAGGATACGGGGATCCTGCCGATCCACGCGCTCGACCCCAAAGACCTCGAGGCCATGATCGAGGCGGACGGTCCCTCCATGACACAGGTCGGCTATGGCGACGAGCAGAGCGACCATCCCGTGGCGCGGCGCGACTGCCATCTCTCCATGGTCTGGAAAGACAATACCTATGCCCATCATTGCGGCACCGTTCCCGGCGATTCCGGCTCGCCCGATCTGATCTGCGAGAACGATGCCTGCGTGATCATCGGCATCGAATCCGCCGAGGTCGATTTCCGCGAGATGAAAGGCGCCGATATGGCGGTCTCGGCGGCAGCGTTCGCCGCCGCCCTCCCAGGCTTCATCGCCAGTGCCCCGCAGGAGGCCGCCATTCTGGGGCAAAGCAAGCAGGGCCAGGTTTCGAGATCCCAGCCATGAGGGCCATTTTCACCCGATTGCGCATCGCCCCCGCTTCGCGCGAAAATTCGATGCCGATTGCCGAAATCATGCGGGCCCCCGGCGGCCCGCCTTGGGAGGTTCGATGTTGCGTTCCGCGTTCCTGACCGCCGGCCTGACGGTTCTCCTGGTCGCCATGGCGCCCGGTCCCCTGTCGGCTCCGGCCTTGGCGTTCGACGCGCCGAAGGGAAGCCGGCTCGACAGCGCGCTCTACAAACCCTCGGCCGAGCTGGTGCGCTCGCTGCTGAGCGACGAGCATATCAAGAGCAAGATCGACGGCGAAGGCGACCTCGAGGTCACGTTCCACGGCAACGATGTTCCGGTGGAAGGCTGGGTCGTCCTCGACAAGCTCGATGACGGAACCATCTGGAATCTGCGCTTCACCGCCCCGATGCCGTCCTCGGAGATCCGGGGGATCGACCGCGACGGCCTGCTGCGCTTCGCCAACAACTGGAATCGCGACGAGATCGCCGTGAAGCTCTATGTCGACGACGACGGCAACCTGCAGACCGAGCATGACCTGAATGTGCAGTTCGGGGTCAATCCGCAGGAGTTCCAGGAGAACGGCATCCGCATCTATGAGAGCGCACTGGGCCGCGTCGTCGACGGCCTGGCCGAGGCGCGCGGCAGCGACAGCAGCAGCGACGACAGCGGATCGAGCAACTCCAGCAGCGGCAGCATGCCGGAGCCCAAGCCCGACACCGGCAGCGCCAACAGCGGCGCGACCGGCAATCAGCAACCGCAGAAGAGCATGATCCAGCCCGACCAGGGCGACGGCATCTGACGCCGGGCGGGGCTCGTCAGCGCCCGGGTCAGGCCACGGGAACGCGCGGCAGGTCCAAGAGATCGAGCTTGCCGCCGGCGAGCCCCGGCGCTGTTTCCCGCAGCTGATCGTGCGGTATCCCCAGTGGAACGGCGCTGGCAGCGTCCAGCTTCGCCACCTGCTCCGGCGTCAGCTTCACCTCGACGGCGCCCAGCGTGTCGTCGAGCTGCGTGCGGGTGCGTGAGCCCAGGATCGGAATCAGCCCCGCCGTCGAGCGCGCCGATTTCTCGAGCAACCAGGCGATGGCGATGTGGGTCGGCGTGGTTCCCACCTCCTTGGCGACCGCGAGAACCGCATCCAACAGGGCCGTCTCGCGTGCCGATTTCTCGGTATGGACCAGCATGCCGAGCTTGGTGAGTCGGCTGGTTTCTTCCTTCTCGCGATATTTGCCGGTGAGGAACCCGCCGCCCAGCGGCGACCAGAGGGTGGCGCCGAGGCCCAGCGCTTCCGCCATCGGCAGGAGCTCGCGATCGCCCGTGCGCTCGGCCAGGCTGTACTCGATCTGGATACCGACGATCGGCAACGAGCCGCGCAGCTCCGCCAGCGTCGCGCCGCGCGCGATGCGCCAGGCTGGAAAGTTCGACAGGCCCGCATAGAGGATCTTGCCGGCGCGTGCCAACTCATCGAAGCCGCGCAGGATCTCCTCCATCGGCGTCATGCCGTCCGCCATATGCGTCCAGAGCAGATCGATGCGATCGGTCTTGAGCCGCTTGAGGCTCGCCTCGACCGACCGGATCATGTTCTTCCGGCTGTTGCCGGTCTGCAGCAGCCCATCTTCGGAGGTGGTCCTCAGCGTGTATTTCGTCGCCAGCACGAAATGATCGCGGTCGGCGGCGATGAACTCGCCGACCATCTGCTCCGATTGACCGAACTGATAGCCATTCGCCGTGTCGATGAAATTGCCGCCGGCCTCGGCATAGCCGTCGAAGATCTTCTTGGCCTCATCGCGCTCGGCGCCATGGCCCCAGCCGGTGCCGAAATTGCCGGCACCCAGCGCCAGCTCAGAAACACGCAGACCCGTATGACGGCCGAACAGCTTGTAACGCATGGAGTTTTCCTTCGTTTCGGTGGCGGACGCCACGATTATATGTCGGCGATCATCATTGTATATATGATAATCATAATTTATACTGTCATACCAAAGAACGTGAATTAGGAGCAGCCCATGAAAGTCAGTCGAGAACAGGCCGCGCGCAATCGGGAGCGCGTTCTCGCTGCGGCGGCGAAACTGTTCCGCAAGCGGGGCTTCGAGGGCGTGGGCGTGGCCGATGTCATGCGCAGCGCCGGCCTGACCCATGGCGGCTTCTATGGCCAGTTCGCCTCCAAGGAGGAGCTGGCGGCCGAGGCTTACGCCCGCTCGATCGCCGAAGCAGTGGAGCGCTGGAACAAGCTTGCCGACCGGCCCGGCGGGACAGCTTTGCAGATGCTGGTGAATTCCTATCTCTCCACCCGTCACCTCGAGGATCCGGGTCGGGGTTGCCTGTTGTCGTCGCTTGGGACCGAGATCCCGCGCCAGAGTCCCTCGATCCGCCACAATGTGACGGAGGGGTTGCGGTCCCTTATCGACAGCGTGACAAAATTGATTCCCGGCCGCTCCGCCGCCGTGAAGCGCAAGAGGGCCCTCGCCGTCTTTTCGAGCCTGGTGGGAGCGATGGTCCTGGCGCGGGCGGTTGACGATCCCGCCTTCTCCGAAGAAATTCGTCACGCCGTATCGGCTTCGCTCACCCCCGCCGCGTCCTGACCAGGCCCACTTGGCCCGGATTGCGTTCCCACCTTCCAAGGACCCGAACCGAATGAACGTTTTCGAGGAACATCGCGGCCGGCTCACCGGCCTCGAGCAATTGCAGTTGCTGATGAAGACGGGCCGGCGGCCGCCGATCGCGGAGACGCTCGATTTCAATCTGGTCGAGGTCGAGAAGGGACGCGCGGTGTTCGAGGGCGTGCCCGGACCGCATGCCCTCAACCCGATCGGCAGCATGCATGGCGGCTATGCCGCGACGATGCTGGACTCGGCTTGCGGCTGCGCGACCCATTCGGTGCTCTCGGCCGAGCAGGGTTACACGACCGTCGAGCTCAAGATCGCCTATCACCGTGCCATCACGCTCGAGACCGGCCCCGTGCGTGCGGACGCTCACATCGTCTCGATCGGCAAACGCGTGGCGTTCACCGAGGGCCGCCTGACCGACGCGAGCGGCCGACTCTATGCTTCCGCCACCTCCACCCTGCTGGTGTTCGAGCTCAAGGCGTCGAGGGAGCCGAAGGCATAAGACGCAGGAGCAACGGCTTCAGCGCAGCGCGGTCCAGACCGCGAACAGGCCGAAGCCGATCAGGATCAGGCCCGACAGGCGGTTGATCCAGATCAGCAGTCCCGGCCCCAGGCGCGTGCGCAGCCAGCCGACGCCGCTGCTGAGGAAGAGCCACCAGGCGGCGGAGCCGGAGAACACGCCGGCGATCGTGACCAGTGCCGCGCCGATGCTGCCGGCGCTCATACCGCCGGTGGATCCAGCGCCCAGACCCAGCCCCGCGAAGACCGCCGCAAAGGAGAGAATGGTCGCGGGATTGGTCAGGGTCAGCGCGAAGGTCGAGAGGAAATAGCCTGCCAGATCGCGGGCGCTGCGCGACAGCGCCGCCGCCTCGGTCGCCGGCGCCCGGCGGATTCCGGCGATGCCGAGCCAGATCAGGAACAGCCCGCCGGCCAAGGCCAGCCAGCGCTGCTGATCGACCAGCAGGGCCGAGATCGCCGTGATGCCGAAGGCCCCGATCGCGCCATAGACGCCGTCGGCCGTGGCGGCGCCCATGCCGGTGACGAACCCGGCGAGCTTTCCCTGCGCCAGGCTGCGGCGGATGCAGAGCAGGCCAATGGGCCCCACGGGGGCGGCGATGGCGAGGCCGATCGCCAGCCCCTTCAACAGCAGATCCAGATTCGACATGGTTGCGGGCCCTCGCTCATTCGACGGCCCAACGCATGGCCTCAACCAGCACATAGCCGCCGAACAGCAGCAAACCGACGGCGCAGACGCGGTTGAAGGAGTGCAGCCATTGCTGGCTCAGCCGCTTGCGCATCGCCAGCGACAGCGCGACCAGGAAGAACCACCAGCCGACCGATCCCACTAGCACGCCCAACACCAGCTGCAGCACGAAGTGATAATCATAGGCGCTGGCCGTGGTGAGATTCTCACCTTCCTCGGGCAGGGCGCCGATCGCCACCATCACGGCGACGAAGGACAGCAGCGTCATGGGATTGGCGAGGGTCAGGATCAGGATCGAGAAATAATGTCCTGCGAGCCCGACCACAGTGAGGCTCTTCTCATTGATGCGATCGGCGATATGGCTGCGCCAGCTGACGATCGCGAGCGTCACCAGGATGACGCCGCCGATGAAGGCGAGCCACCCGCGTTCGGCCATCAGGAAGTCACCGATCAGCGAAAGGCCGGCGACGGCGACCAGACCATAGATCGCGTCGGCCGTGCCGGCACCCAATCCGGTCGCGAGGCCCGCGGGCCAGCCGCGCGCGAGCGTGCGCCGCACCAGGATCAGCGCGGTGGGACCCACGGGCGCTGCAATGGCAAGTCCTACCAGGACGCCCTTGACGAAGAACGCACCGGGAAATCCCTCAAGCATCGGACGGAGTCCGGCTGTCCAGCGTCAGGGTTTCCTTGGCGGTCGAGAGCGCAATGATGCTGTGGGTCCGCGCCACGCCCGCGATCGGCTTGATGCGCCGGCCGATGATCTGTTCGAGATGGGCGGGGTCCCGCGCGCGGAGTTTCAGCAGATAGGAGTAGTCACCGGTGATGTGGTGACACTCCAGGACTTCGGGCATCTCACGCATTCGCCTGATGAACTCCCCCTCGCCCGCAGGCTTGTCCATCAATACGTGGATGAAGGCGAGGATGTCGAGTCCGAGCGCCTCGGGATCGATGCGCGCCTGGATCGCGATCAGCGTGCCCGAAGATTTAAGTTTTTTGATACGTTCATTGACCGCCGAGACAGACAGCCCCACGGCGCGGCCGAGCGCCGCCAGCGGCCGCTCACCATCGCTTTGAAGGAGCTGGATAATTTTTCTGTCTAATTCGTCCATGGCCGCATAATTTACTGCCAAATCTCATTATATCAAGATATTTTACGGAACGATAAAACAGACCCGGCTTGCTGTGGAGGCGCCGCCGCTTTAGGAAAGAGCCCATGCCCCTCCTCGCCCCCGCCGCCTTGCGCGAAACCCTGCCGACGAAAGGCGCGCTCTTGGGTCTCGATGTCGGCACCAAGACCATCGGCATCGCGATCTCCGATCCCGGCCGCAGCGTGGCCTCGCCGGTTGAAACCATCCGCCGCACCAAATTCAGCGACGATGTGCTGCGGCTCGAAGCCCTGATCGACAGCCGCCGCGTGATCGGATTCGTGATCGGCCTGCCGGTGGCGCTCGATGGCAGCGAGGGACCGCGCTGCCAGTCGGTCCGGCAGTTCGCCGCCAATCTGATGGCGCGGCGCGATCTCCCCACCTTGCTCTGGGATGAACGCTTCTCCACCGCCGCGGTGGAGCGCTTTCTGGTGGACGAGGCCGATATGAGCCGCAAGCGCCGGGCCGAGGTGGTGGACAAGATGGCGGCGGCCTACATCCTGCAGGGCGCGCTCGATGCGCTGAATCGCGTTGCCTGAAGGGCTTGGCCCGGGGTCCGCCCACGCCAGTTGACCGGGCCCCCGGCCGTCGCCAGAGTGCGCCCTCCAATTCGGGCCTATCGCGTCAACCTCTGCCACGGACCCTGTCATGTCTGGACCGCTCGCGGGTCTCCGCGTGTTCGATCTGAGCCGCATTCTTGCCGGCCCCACCTGCACCCAGCTCCTGGGCGATCTCGGCGCCGACATCATCAAGATCGAACGGCCCGGCCAGGGTGACGACACCCGCAAATGGGGTCCGCCCTATATCAAGGACAGGGACGGCGCCAATACCGGTGAGAGCGCCTATTATCTCTCGAGCAACCGCAACAAGCGCTCCGTGACGATCGACGTCGCGAAGCCCGCGGGCCAGGCGCTCGCCAAACGGCTGATCGCGACCTGCGACATCATGGTCGAGAATTTCAAGGCCGGGGACATGGCGCGCTATGGCCTCGCCTATGCCGACCTCAAGGACCAGTTCCCGAAACTGATCTATTGCTCCATCACCGGTTTCGGCCAGACCGGCCCCTATGCGCCGCGCGCGGGCTATGACCTGCTGGCCCAGGGGCTGGGCGGCATCATGAGCGTCACCGGCGAAGCCGATCGCCCGCCGATGAAGGTCGGTGTCGGCATCGCCGACGTCATGTGCGGCATGTATGCGACCACCTCGATCCTGGCGGCGCTGCATCACCGCAACGCCACCGGCCGCGGGCAATATATCGACCTCTCGCTGCTCGACACGCAGGTCGCCTGGTTGGTGAACATCGGCCTGAACTACCTCACCTCCGGCAAAGTGCCGGGGCGCGTCGGCAACGAGCATCCCAACATCGTTCCTTACAATGTGCTCGAATGCGCCGACGGATACTTCCTGCTCGCGGTCGGCAACGATGCGCAGTTTCAGAAATTCTGCGCCTTCGCCGGCTGCCCGGAGCTCGCGACCGATTCGCGCTTCGTCACCAACGAAGCCCGCGTCCATAACCGCCGGGTGCTCTATGACGAACTGCTGCCGCCCGTCACCCGGAGCAAGACCCAGGCCGAATGGAACGAGGGCCTCGCCAAGCTCGGCGTGCCGGCCAGCCCGGTCAATAATGTGAAACAGGTGTTCGAGGATCCGCAGATCCAGCATCGCGGCATGAAGATCACGATGCCCCACCCGCTCGCCGGCTCGGGCCAGGTCGATCTCATCGGCAATCCGATCAAATATTCCGAGACCCCGGTCGAATATCGCATGGCTCCGCCCTATGCCGGGCAGCATACGGAAGAGGTGCTGAAGGAGCTGCTTGGCGTCGGTGACGCCGAGATCGGCCGCTTCAAGACCGACGGCGCCATCTGATGAGCATTGCCGCGGCGGCCAGCAGCGGCGCCCGGGCGCGCAGCCTCACTTGCGTGATCGCGTCCGTGACCCTGGCGACGCTCAATTACGGCATCACCTTTCCGTTGCTGGCGCTGATCCTCGAACGGCAAGGGGTCGAAAAAGGCCTGATCGGCCTCAGCACCGCGGCATCGGCCATGGCCGTGATCGTCTCCGCCCCGATCAGCAGCCGCCTGATGCTGGCGCTGGGTCCGCGTCGCCTGCTCCTTGGCGCCATGCTGCTGTCGGCCGTGATTTATGGGCTGCTCCCGACCTTTCCCAATTACTGGACCTGGTTTCCGCTGCGCTTCATCCTCGGCTCCTGCGGCTCGGTCATCTGGGTCGCCAGCGAGGCCTGGATCAACACCATGGCGCCCGACGAGAAGCGCGGCCGGATCATCGCGATCTATGCGACGGCCTCCTCGGCCGGCATGGCGCTCGGACCGCTGCTGCTGCTGATCACCGGCTCCAGCGGGTTCCCTCCCTTCATCGTCGCGGCAGCCTTCTCGCTCGTGGGCTGCGTGATCACCCTGCTGGCCGGCCACGCGGTGCCCCGCCTCGAGGGCAGGCCCAGCGTGCATTTCCTGCGGTTCCTGCTGCTGGCGCCGATGCCTTATCTCCTGAACCTGCTGTTCGCCGCCGTGGGCGAGGCGTTCCACACTTTCTTCGCCATCTATGCCGTCGATCACGGCACCAGCGAGCAGCGCGCCTTCATGATCATGACCGTCATGAGCCTCGGCGGGATCGCGCTGCAATATCCGCTGGGCTGGCTTGCCGATCATATGAACCGGCGCCTGCTGTTCCTGCTCTGCGTGCTGGTCAGCATCGGCGGCTTCCTCCTCGTCCCTTTCGCCATCGGCGCCGAGTATCTCGGGCTGGCCCTGTTCTTCTTCTGTGGCGGCATCTTCGCCATGCTCTACAGCTTCGGCGTCATCATGCTGGGCGAGCGCTTCACCGGCTCGGACCTCGCCACGGCGAGCGCCGTCTTTACCCTGATGTGGGGCCTCGGCACCCTGACCGGTCCCGTCCTCGCCGGCGCCGCCATGGACCATCTGGGTTCCCCCGGCCTGATCTGGACCGCGGTGGCGCTGCTGCTGCTCTATTTGCCGATTCCGGTCGTGTCCTGGCTCCGGAGCCTGCGCAAACGGCCGGCGCCCGCGCAGACATGAGGACCCGTGCCGGAGTCGCCCGGCGGAAGCGCAGAAAACCCTTGGAGTCGCGCTTGTCCGCTTGCCCCGCGCCGGGCGCCCCGCTTATAGTCCGGCCTCGATGACCCGCAGCACCGAAAGGCCGGCCCCGCTCAGCTTCCGGCACCGCCATTTGCTCGGCATCGACGGCCTCACCCGAGACGAAATCTCGGGACTGCTGGACCTTTCCGAATCCTATATCGACCGCATGCGCCAGAAGGAAAAGGGCTCGCTCCTCCTCGGCCGCACGGTCATGAACCTGTTCTTCGAGAACTCGACCCGCACCCGCACCAGCTTCGAGCTGGCGGCGAAGCGGCTGGGCGGCGATGTCATCAATATGCAGGTGCAGGCGAGCTCGATCAAAAAGGGCGAGACCCTGCTCGACACCGCCATCACCCTCAACGCCATGCATCCCGACGTGCTGGTGGTGCGCCATCCGGACTCGGGCGCCGTCAATCTCCTGTCGCAGAAGGTGGATTGCGCCGTCATCAATGCCGGCGACGGCAGCCATGAGCATCCCACCCAGGCGCTGCTCGACGCGCTGACCATTCGCGGACGCCGGGGCCGGCTCGAAGGCCTGATCGTCGCCATCTGCGGCGACATCCTTCATAGCCGCGTGGCGCGCTCCAACATCCACCTTCTGACGACGATGGGTGCCACCGTGCGGGTGATCGCCCCCCCGACCCTGCTTCCGGGCGCCATCGAGAAGTTGGGGGTCAAGGCCTTTACCGACATGCGCAAAGGCCTCGACGGCGCCGACATCGTGATGATGTTGCGCCTCCAGACCGAGCGCATGCAGGGTTCCTACGTGCCCTCGATCCGCGAATATTTCCGCTTCTTCGGCCTCGACTACGACAAGCTCGGATCGGCCAAGCCCGATGCCCTCATCATGCATCCGGGCCCGATGAACCGCGGCGTCGAGATCGACAGCGAGGTGGCCGACGATATCGGCCGCAGCGCCATTCGCGAGCAGGTGGAGATGGGCGTGGCCGTGCGCATGGCCTGCCTCGATCTCCTGACCCGAAACTTGCGCGACAATCTGGGGAGCTGAGGCGATGACCCGCAGCTCCAAGCTGCCGCCCCGCCCGACTGCGCTTCTCAATGCGCGGTTGATCGACCCTGCCTCGGGCTATGACGGGCCCGGCGGCATTCTCGTGATCGACGGCGAGATCGCCGATCTGGGCCCGGCGCTCGGCCAGTCCGGCCTGCCCGCCGATGCCATCGAGGTCAATTGCGGCGGCCATTGCCTGGCACCGGGCCTGGTCGATATGCGGGTCCAGCTGCGCGAGCCCGGGGAAGAGCACAAGGAGACCATCGCGACCGCCAGCGACGCGGCCGCGGCCGGGGGCATCACCAGCATGGTGACCCTGCCCAATACCGATCCCGTGATCGACCATGTGTCCGGCGTCGAGTTCATCGCGCGGCGCGCCCGCGAGACCAAGGGCACCAAAGTCTATTGCTATGGCAGCGTGACGCGGGGCGCCGAGGGCAAGGATATCGTGGAGTTCGGCCTGCTGGCCGAGAACGGCGCCTTGGGCTTCACCGACGGCACCAAGGCCGTCGCCAGCGCCCGCGTGCTGCGCCGTGCCATGAGTTATGCCAGCACCTTCGACCTTCTGATCCTGCAGCATCCCGAGGAACCGGATCTGGCGGCCGGCGGAGTGATGAATGGCGGCGAGCTCGCCACCCGTCTCGGCCTCTCCGGCATCCCGCGCGCCGCCGAGGTGATGATGATCGAGCGCGATCTCCATCTCGTCGCGATGACAGGGGCGCGCTATCACGTCGCCCATCTCTCCACCAGCGACGGGGTCGCCGCGATCCGAGCCGCCAAGGCGCGCGGTCTCAAGATCACCTGCGACACGGCCCCGCCTTATTTCACCCTGACCGAGGCCGAGGTCGGCGATTATCGTACCTTCGCGAAGCTCTCGCCCCCCTTGCGCAGCGAGAGCGATCGCGCCGCGATCACCGCCGCCATTGCCGACGGCACCATCGACGCCATTGCCAGCGATCATGCGCCCCACGACACGGAATCCAAGCGCGTGCCCTTCGCCCATGCCGAATTCGGCATCGTCGGGCTCGAGACACTGTTGCCGCTCTCCCTGGCGCTGGTGCATCAGGGCAAGCTCACCCTGATCGAGCTGATCCGCCGGTTGTCGACGGCGCCGGCCGATATCCTGCGGCTGCCCCAGGGCCGCCTTGCCAAGGGCGCCCCCGCCGACCTGCTGCTGTTCGATCCGGAGGCCAAGGGCAAGATCGAGGTCGATCACTTCCGCAGCAAATCGAAGAACTCGCCCTTCGACGGGCGCGCCGTCAAAGGCCGCGTGCTGCGCACCATGGTCGACGGCCGTACCGTCTTCGAGGCGTACGCATGATGACCGATCCGGGTTCTGGCTTCGATCTTTCCTGGCTTCATCTTGTTGCGCTGGTGCTGGGTTATCTGCTGGGCTCGATCCCGTTCGGCCTGCTGCTGACGCGCGCCGCCGGCCTCGGCGATATCCGCAAGATCGGTTCCGGGAATATCGGCGCCACCAATGTCTTGCGCACCGGCAACAAGCTGCTGGCGCTGGCGACGCTGCTGCTCGATGCCGGCAAGGGCGCGGCCGCGGTGCTGATCGCGCAATATTGGGGCGGCGATGCCGGCGGCCCTGCGCTGATGTTCGCCGCCGGCGCCGGCGCCATCCTCGGCCATCTCTATCCGGTGTGGCTCGGCTTCAAGGGCGGCAAGGGCGTCGCCACCGGTCTCGGCATCCTGCTGGCGCTCGACTGGCGCGTCGGCGCGCTCGCCTGCGTGACCTGGCTCGCGGTCGCGCTCATCTTCCGCTTCTCGTCTCTCTCGGCGCTCCTGGCCTTCCTCCTCGCGCCACTCTATGCGTGGCTCATGGCCGGGCCCCGTCTCGCGATCTTCGTCCTCCTTCTCGGCGCGCTCGTCTGGTGGCGCCATCGCGAGAACATCCGCCAGCTCCTCAAAGGCGAAGAGCCGAAGATCGGGAAGAAGAAAAGCTAACCTTCGGCAGCCTTTGTTTCCAGCACCGGGGCAGCAGACAGATTCCGCGCGCGTGATCGGCCGGTGCCAACGCTCCTGACACCATGTTGTCAGGAGGGCTCCCATACAGTCCCCTGAAGCACGAGCACGAAGGAGTTCATGGATGTCGAACGACTCTGTGATGCGCGATCTATTCGACCGATGGGAGCGAGTTTGGCATGACGGTCAATACGACCTGATCACCAGTTGCGTGGGGAGGAACTACATCAGGCATGACGAAAAAGGCGATCGGACGGTAACGGGAGAGGCCTACGCGGCGGAGATCGCCGCAACCCGGGAGGAGCGACCCAACACACATTTCGTGGTGTACGATCACGCCTTCGAGGGCGACCGTGCGTGGTTCCGCTTTACGCTCAATTGGACCGACAGGAAGAGCGGCGAAACGCGCACTCGAGCCGGCATGCAACTCTACCGAATCGAAGCGGGCAAGCTCGCGGAGACTTGGCTCATGTTGCTCCCACCAGGCTCTGCATGGACCGACGCCGTTGCGCAAGAACGCTGGACGAGCCCGCTGCCCGCCAAGCGAGGCTGACACGGCGGCCGGGGCGTTCGCGGTTCGGCTTCCGAGCTGCCGCCGCGCGCCTTCCTCTTGGCGCGGGTCTATGCGTGGCTCCTCGCCGGCCCGCCCCTAGCTGCCTTCGCCATCCTCCTCTGCGCGCTCGTCTGGTGGCGTCATCGCAAGAACATCCTCCGCCTGCTCAAGGGTGAAGAGCTGATGATCAGGGAGAAGACGTACCCGGCACCTGGCAGCGGCCAGTTCGCGGCTTCCTTGCTTCGACTAGGAACGGTACCCTGCTGTCGATGTGAGCGACCCAGAGGAGCAGGCCATGGCAATTCTGCGCATTTCCTATATCGACAAGCAGATCGCGGTCACGCGCTCGCTGGTCGCCCAGGACACCAGCGAGATCCTCTTCAACAAGGACTATCTGGAGAGCCTGGTCGCCGGTCGGGAAAAGAGCGAAGGCACCACCAAGAAATATGCCTTCATCGTCCTGATCTGCATCAGCTTGCTCTTCTTCTACGTCCAGGACTTCAAGCTGCCGGTCAAGATCTTCGATGTCGATCTCGCCTCGGTCGTCGGCTATGGCGAACTCGTCTTGCTGATGAGCAGCCTCAGCTTCGCACTCATGTGCAATGCCTTCGTCGAGCTTTGGATCCGCCAAGTTGCCGTTGCCGCCTATATCGAAGGCGACCTGATGCGCAAGCAGGCGGCGTCCCGGGCCGCCCTGACCCTGAAGTTCCTTCCTTATGGGACGATCGGGCATCTTATCTACAACGATCCCTCGGATGAGCTGTTCACGCTGACCTCCCGAAGCCGGGTCTCGCTTTCATCGATGATGATGCTGATGGTGGTGATGGGCACGGCCGTGCTTGCCTTCCTCGGCGTCAATATCTACGCGATGATCTACGTCCTTCTTCACCCGACACTGCTGCCGTGGCTGACCTGGATCATCGTGCTGCTCACAGCCCTCTGCGACATCGGTGGCGTACTGGCGGTTCTCTATCTGGCGATCAAGCAGTCCTTTAACGCGCAAGACGGGACGCCTCAAACGAACACGTCCGCAGCGCCGGCCCCGGCTGCGCCGAGCGCCGGGGCAGGCACGGAGTAGGATCCGGATGGGATCACCGAAGCGGAGCGCCCGCGGCTGAACCTATTCGGGAATCATTCCCGCGACGACGCGATCCGAGGGACGATCGCTCGAAGCGAGACCGGCGGCGACGCCGGCGCGGTCTTCGGCGGTGCGGTTCTGACTCATCTTGAGCTTGCCCTCGAGACGGGTAATCGGCATGCGAAAGCCGACGATGCCGCGCAGCTGCGCCTTGATGAAGTCTTCGGGCGCGTCGCTGACCGCCCAGGGCTGCGCGCGCGGCGTCTCATGGAGGGTCGTCAGCCGCGTCACGATCGCGAGCAGCCGGTCGGCATCCTCGAAGAATTCGACCGGGCCATAGGCATGCACGGCGCTGTAGTTCCAGGTCGGCACGACCTTGCCGGTTTCGCGCTTGGTCGCATACCAGGAGGGAGTGACGTAGGCGTCCGGCCCCGTGAACAGCGCCATGGCCTCGCCGATCGGCGCGGTCTTCCATTGCGGATTGGCGCGGGCGACATGGCCGTAGAGCACGCCCCGCTCGCCCTCCTTATCGTCGATGATGGGCGGCAGCGGCGTCGCCATCAGCCCCTCGGACGTGGCCGTGACGAAGTTGCAGAGACGCGCCGCGCGCATCGTCGCATGAATCTCGGTGATGTCGTCCTGGCGAAAGGCCGGAGGCAAATACACGGCGCTGCTCCTTGCTGGCGTCCTGGAAACAATGGTCGGGCGGATCGGCGATGCGATCAAGCGATGCGTTAGGATCGCGATGTCCCGGTGACAACGGCCGACTCTCAAGGCTCCTTTACGTTCCTATACATCTTAAAGTTGTATATATTGACGGTTATTCTCCGAAACCTTAAACTCGGCGCCATGCAGCCCGCCCGCAAAACCGCCCTGAGCGATCCTGAACGTGCCGACCGGCTGCGGCTGGCGCGGACCTTCAGCATCGGGCCGATCACCTTCAGGCGCCTGCTCGATCGCTTCCACAGCGCGGCCGAGGCGTTGCGCGCCTTGCCCGAGCTGGCGCGGGCGAGCGGCGCCGAGATCCTGCGTCCGCCCTCGCGCGCGCAGGCCGAGGACGAGATCGCCGCCCTCGCCCGTTTCGGCGGGCAGTTCCTGACCTTGGGCGAGGCGGGCTACCCCGAGCCGCTCGCGGCGATCGAGGATGCGCCGCCGCTGCTGGCATTGCGCGGCACCGCCGCCCTGCTGCTGCGCCCGTCGATCGGCGTGGTCGGCGCGCGCAATGCCTCCGTCAGCGGCCGCAAGCTGGCCGAAGAGCTGTCGCGCGATCTGGGGGCCGCGGGTCTCGTGGTCGTGTCGGGCCTCGCGCGCGGCATTGATGCCGCGGCGCATCAGGGGGCGCTTGCCACCGGCACGGTCGCGGTCTTCGCCGGCGGGCTCGACCAGGTCTATCCGCCCGAGCATGACGACCTCGCCCAGGCCATCCTCGACCAGGGCGGCGCCTTGGTCTCGGAGATGCCGCTGGGCACCGAGCCGCAGGCGCGCCATTTCCCCCGCCGCAACCGGCTGGTCTCGGGGCTCTCGCGCGGCGTGCTGGTGATCGAGGCCGCGCTCAAATCGGGCTCGCTCACCACGGCGCGCTTCGCGCTCGAGCAGGGCCGCGAGGTCATGGCCGTGCCCGGCTCGCCGCTCGACCCGCGCTGCCGCGGCACCAACCAGCTGCTGCGCGAGGGCGCCGGACTGGTCGAGACCGCTGCCGACGCCCTGCTCCATCTGGGTCTCGATCCGGAGCTCGCCTGGCAGCCACACTCTATATGTAAGAGGCTCGCGGCCCCCGGCCCTCGCCAGGGTTCCGGGCTTCCTCCCGCCCCACCCCAGATTGTCCCGATTCGGACCCAATCGGCGAGTCCGGATCCGGAGTCGCCCCTTGCGCCGGTCCCGGACCGACCCGATCTGCCCTCGGGCGATGGGTCGCAGCCCGCATTCCCAGAAGCCCGCCAGGAGGCGCAAGACCTCGTTAAGGAAAATCGAGCCAGTCTCGGCACTTCAGGCGGCCTGCGGCCGGCTGGAGACGAGGCGGCGGCAACGGCCGAACCCACCCGCAAACTCGCGGAATTGCTGGGTTCTGCGCCGGTATCGGTTGACGAACTGGTCCGGCGATGCCAAATGTCACCCCCCGTCTTGCGGGCGGCGCTGCTCGATTTCGAGCTCGCCGGCCGGTTGGAGCGCCATCCGGGCGACCGCGTTTCGCTCCTGCCGGATTAGTCCCGCTGCTGTCGCCGACGCGCCGTCCTGTCACGGGCGAGGCGTTAACTCACTGGATTTGCGGGCGGGATCTGCGGAGCTGAAACGGAACAGACGGAGCCGATGAACAGCGTCGTCGTCGTGGAATCGCCTGCCAAGGCGAAGACTATCAATAAGTATCTCGGCAAGGATTATCACGTGCTGGCCAGTTTCGGCCATGTGCGCGACCTTCCGCCGAAGGACGGTTCCGTGCGCCCGGACGAGGACTTCGCCATGAGCTGGCTGGTCGAAGGCCGCGGCGAGCAGCGCCTCAAGGAGATCGCCAGCGCGCTCAAGGGCGCCGACAAGCTGATCCTGGCGACCGATCCGGACCGCGAAGGCGAGGCCATTTCCTGGCATCTGACCGAGGAGCTGAAGCGGCGCAAGGCGCTGAACGGCATCGAGGTCGAGCGCGTCGTCTTCAACGAAGTGACCAAATCCGCCGTGCTCGACGCGATGCGCCACCCGCGTGCGCTCGACAAGGAGCTGGTCGAGGCCTATCTGGCGCGCCGCGCCCTCGATTATCTCGTGGGCTTCACCCTTTCGCCCGTGCTGTGGCGCAAGCTGCCCGGCAGCCGCTCGGCCGGCCGTGTGCAATCGGTGGCGCTGCGCCTCATCTGCCAGCGCGAGGCCGAGATCGAAGTTTTCGTCCCGCGCGAATTCTGGACCATCGAAGGCAAGTTCCGCACCGCCGCCGGCCAGGTCTTCCCGGCCCGGCTGACCGAGCTGGACGGCAAGAAGCTCGAGAAGTTCGACCTCCCCACCGAGGCGGATGCGAAGCGCGCGGTCGCGATCGTCACCGGCGGCGAGCCCTTCACCGTGCGCTCGGTCGAGCGCAAGACCGTCCGCCGCAACCCCTTCCCGCCCTTCACCACCTCGACTCTGCAGCAGGAGGCCTCGCGCAAGCTGGGCCTCGGTGCCAGCCGCACCATGCGCGTCGCGCAGCGGCTCTATGAAGGTGTCGAGCTCGGCGGCGAGACCGTCGGTCTCATCACCTATATGCGTACCGACGGCGTGCAGCTGTCGCAGGAAGCCATCACCGCCGCGCGCAAGCTGGTCGCGGCCGAGCATGGCGCCCGCTATGTCCCCGCCGAGCCGCGCCAGTACAAATCGACCGCGAAGAACGCGCAGGAAGCCCACGAGGCCATCCGCCCCAGCGACATCACCCGCAAGCCGGCGGACGTCGCGCGCTATCTCGAAGGCGATGAAGCCAAGCTCTATGACCTGATCTGGAAGCGCACCGTCGCCAGCCAGATGGCGAGCGCCGAGCTCGATCAGGTCGGTGTCGATATCGTCTCCAAGGATGCCAAGGCGGTCATGCGCGCGACCGGCTCGGTCGTGACCTTTGACGGCTTTCTCGCCGTCTATCAGGAAGATCGAGACGATCCGTCCGACGACGAGGAAAATGGCGGCCGCCTGCCCAACCTGACCGAGCGCGAGGGCGTCACGCCCGCCGAGGTCTCGCCGGAGCAACATTTTACCCAGCCCCCGCCGCGCTATTCCGAGGCGAGCCTGGTGAAGCGGCTGGAGGAGCTCGGCATCGGCCGGCCCTCGACCTATGCCTCGATCATCCAGGTCCTGCAGGACCGCGATTATGTGAAGATCGACAAGAAGCGCTTCGTGCCCGAGGACCGCGGCCGTGTGGTGACAGCGTTCCTCGAGAGCTTCTTCAATCGCTATGTCGAATACAATTTCACGGCCGATCTGGAGAACCAGCTCGACGAGATCTCGGGCGGGCGGATCGACTGGAAGACGGTGCTGCGCGATTTCTGGCGCGACTTCTCGGCTGCCATCGCCGGCACCAAGGATCTCTCGATCACGCAGGTGATCGACGAGCTCGACAAGGAGCTGGGTCCGCATTTCTTCCCCGAGCGCGCCGACGGCACCGACCCGCGCGTTTGCCCGGGCTGTCAGGCCGGCCGTCTCTCGCTCAAGCTCGGCAAGTTCGGCGCCTTCATCGGCTGCTCGAACTATCCCGATTGCCGCTATACGCGCCGGCTCGGCGTCAGCAATGGCGAGGATGGTTCCGAGATCGATATGGGGCCGAAGCTGCTGGGCCAGGATCCCACCACCGACCTGCCGGTGAGCCTGCGCAAAGGGCCTTACGGCACCTATATCCAGCTGGGCGAAGCCGTGCCGGGCGCGCCGAAGCCCAAGAAGAAAAAGAAGAAGGCGAAGGGCAAGGAGGAGACGGGCAAGGCGAATGGTGCCGCGCCCGCCGAGGCCGCGCCCGAAACACCCGAGCCGCCCAAGCCCAAGCGCGTGTCGCTGCCGCGCGGTCTTTCGCCCGCCGACGTCACACTCGACAAGGCGCTGTCGCTGCTGTCATTGCCGCGTCACCTGGGCACTCATCCCGAGGATCAACTGCCCATCATCGCCGGCATCGGCCGCTTCGGGCCTTACATCAAGCATGGCGACCGCTTCAAATCGCTGGCCAAGGATGACGACGTCCTCACCATCGGCATGAACCGGGCCGTGGCGCTGCTGGCCGAACCCTCCACGGGTCGCGGCGGGCGTGGCGGCGCGCCGGGCAAGAAGATCGGCGAGCATCCCGATGGTCAGCCGATCACGCTCCATGCCGGCCGCTACGGCCAGTACGTCAAGCATGGCAAGATCAACGCGACCCTGCCCAACAATATCGAGCCCGAGCAGCTCACGGTCGAGCAGGCCGTGGCGTTGATCGAGGCGCGCGCCCAGGCCAAGGGCGTGAAGCGCGGCGGCGCGAAGACCAAGGCGAAAACGAAGCCCGCGAACGACGACGCCGCACTGGCCGAACCCAAGGCCCCCAAGATCAAGGCCGCCGCCTCCGCCACCGCGAAACCGCCCGCCAAGGCAAAGGCGCCCGCCAAAGCCAAGGCGAAGGCCAAGGCGAAACCGAAAGCCAAGACCGCGCCGGCCGCGCCGGATACGGACGGGGAATAGGATGGGCTGCGCCCGAACTCTCTTGTCCCCTCTCCCGCTTGCGGGAGAGGACTAGGGAGAGGGAAGATTCGATCGGCGCGGCGTCATCCCCCTCCCTTCCCTCCTCCTCAAGGGAGAGGGGATGATGGTGCGGACGCCCTCTCTGCTATGCTGGCCCTCCCCGAATTCCCGCATGAAGGACCCGCCGACCATGGCCGAAGCTCCCCAGGCTCAACCGACCTTGCAGGTCGATAATGATCGTGTGCGGGTGATCCAGTGGCGGTTCGCGCCGGGCGCGGAGACCACCTGGCATCGCCACGAATACGATTATGTCGTGGTGCCGCTCACCACCGGCAAGCTCAAGCTGTGGGACGGCAAGGAAGAGCGCTTCGCGACTCTCGAAGCGGGCGGCTCCTACTATCGCGCGCTCGGTGTCGAGCACAACGTGATCAACGCCAACGCTTACGAATTCGCTTTCGTCGAAATCGAATTCAAGACCAAACCCTGACCCCCTTCCCGATCTTCGAGCCCCGCCGCGACGCGGGGCGGAATCCATAGCCATGGCCCGCGGCAAGGCGCCGGCGCTCCCGACGCGCGAACAGATCCTCGACTTCATCCGCCAGAGCCCGACGCCGGTCGGCAAGCGGGAGATCGCGCGCGCCTTCCATCTCAAAGGTGCCGACAAGATTCCGCTGAAGGCGCTGCTGAAGGAATTGGCCGAGAGCGACGAGGTCGATCGCGGCCGCAAGCGGCGCATGGCCCCGCCCGGCAGTCTCCCCGAGGTCGCGGTGCTGGTGATCGACGGCCCGGATGCCGACGGCGATCTGCTGGCGCGGCCGGTGAGCTGGGCCAGCGACGACGCGCCGCCGCGCATCGAGGTGGCGCCCGAGCGCCGCGGCGCGTCCGCCATGGCCGCGGGCGACCGCATCCTGGCGCGGCTCTCGCGCACCGGCGCCGACAGCTACAGCGCGCGCATCATCCGCCAGCTGGTGGGACAGCCCTCGCGCATCATCGGCATCTTCGAGAAGCATCCCGAGGGCGGCGGCCAGCTGCGCCCCACCGACCGGCGCGTGAAGGCGGAATATCGCATCATGCCGCCGCATACCAACGGCGCCGAACCCGGCGAGCTGGTGGCGCTCGAGGTGCTGAACACGCATCGCGCGGGCCGGCTGCAGGGCCGCGTCGCGGAACGGCTGGGGCGTTTCGGCGAGCCCAAGACCATCAGCCTCATCGCCATCGCCGAGCAGGAGATCCCGACCCGCTTCACCGAGGAGGCGCTGACCGAGGCCCGCAATGCCGGTCCGGTCACGCTCGGAACCCGCACCGATCTGCGCGACATGCCGCTCGTCACCATCGACGGCGAGGATGCGCGCGATTTCGACGATGCGGTCTGGGCGACCGCAGATGACGATCCAAAGAATCCCGGCGGCTGGCAGGTCGTGGTCGCGATCGCCGACGTCGCCCATTATGTGCGTCCGGGCTCGGCGCTCGATCGTGCCGCGCGCGACCGCGGCAATTCGGTCTATTTCCCCGACCGCGTCGTGCCGATGCTGCCCGAGGAGCTCTCGAACGGCTGGTGCTCGCTCAAGCCCAACGAGGATCGCGGCTGCCTCGCGGTGCGCATGGTCTTCAACCTGCAGGGCGAGAAGCTCTCACACCGCTTCTATCGCGGGCTGATGCGGTCGGCGGCACGCCTCACCTATAACCGGATGCAGGCGGCGATCGACGGCCGGCCCGACGAGCTGACGGCGCCGCTGCTCGAGCCCGTCATCAAGCCGCTCTATGGCGCGTTCCAGGCGCTGCTGGCCGAACGCGAGCGGCGCGGCACGCTCGAGCTCGACATCCCCGAGCGCCGCGTGGTGCTCGACGAGCAAGGCCAAATCCTCAAGATCGCGCCGCGCGAGCGGCTGGACAGCCACAAGCTGATCGAGGAGTTCATGATCGCGGCCAATGTCGCCGCGGCCGAGACGCTCGAGCTCAAGCACCAGCCGGTGATGTATCGCGTCCATGATCAACCGGACGCCGCCAAGGTCGACGCCCTGCGCGAGAGCCTCAAGGGCCTCGGCCTCACCCTCGCCAAGGGCCAGGTGCTGCGCCCGAAGATGTTCACCGAGCTGCTGGTCAAGGTGCGCGGCACCACCTATGCCGCCATGATCCACGACCTGGTGCTGCGCACCCAGGCGCAGGCCAATTACAGCCCGCATAACCTGGGCCATTTCGGCCTGGCCCTCTCGCGCTATGCGCATTTCACCTCGCCGATCCGGCGCTATTCGGACCTGCTCGTGCATCGCGCGCTGATCGACGCGCATCATTTCGGGGATGATGGCCTGCCGAAGGACGCCGAGGCGAATTTCGAGAGCCTCGGCCAGCATATCTCCTCGACCGAGCGCCGCGCGGCCGCGGCCGAACGCGACGCGATGGACCGCTATGCCGCGGCCTTCCTCGCCAACCGCGAGGGCCAGGTCTTCAAGGGCCGGATCAATGGCGTCACCCGCTTCGGCCTGTTCGTGACCCTGGAAGACACCGGGGCCAGCGGGCTGGTGCCGATGGGCAGCCTGCCCGACGACTGGTACGATCATGACGAACGCGCCCATGCGCTGATCGGCCGGCGCTGGGGCCGTGAATACCGGCTGGGCGAGCCGGTCCATCTGCGCCTGATGCAGGCCGATGCCGCCACCGGCGGGCTTCTGCTCCATATCATCGAAGGCGAGGACGCAGCCGCCGAGCCAGCCCCGCCGCGCCGCGCCGACGGCGGTCCCGGCGGCCGTTCGGACGGCCGCAAGCCCGGCGGCTTCGCGCCGCCCCCGCGCAAACCCGGCGGCCCGAAACACAAGGGCCCGCCCCGCGGCGCCGGCAAGGGCCCACGCAAGAAGAGCGGCAAGGGTCCGAAGCGCGGCAAGAAGAAGCGCTAGGTTCTGTGGACAGTTACCGTAGCCAGAGGACGATCGCGGCGAGGGTAACGACAGCCCGGTAATTGCGCGCGGTTTTTTCGAAGCGAGTTGCAACGCGGCGAAACTGCTTGAGCTTGCTGAAGCAGCATTCCACCAGATGGCGCTGGGCATAGAGGTGTTTGTCCAGCGGATGCTTTTGGGCGCGCGAAGGATTGTTCGGGATTACAGCGAGTGCGCCCTTTTGAGCAATGACCTGCCGAAAGGAATCGGCGTCATAGGCGGTATCGGCCATGACGATCTCGGCGGGCAGGCCTTCGATCAAGGCGGCGGCTTGCGGCGCATCGCCTTTCTGGCCGGCCGTGAGCGTGAACCGCACGGGACACCCCAGGCCACGGACAGCCATATGGATTTTGGTACTCAGGCCGCCGCGCGAGCGACCGATCGCCTGATCTTCAGACCCCCTTTTTTAGCCCCAGCCGCATGCTGATGGGCGCGCACGATGGTGGAATCGACGATCAGGTACTCGAAGTCCGGATCATCGGACATCGCCGCGAAGATACGCCACCAGACGCCCTTGCGGCTCCATCGGCTGAAGCGCCGAAAGACGCTGTTCCATTCGCCAAATACGACTGGAAGATCGCGCCACGGCGAACCCGTGCGCACAATCCAGAGTACCCCTTCAACGAACATCCGGTTATCGCGTCCGGTCGAACCCTTCTGGTCAGGGCGACCAATGATAAGCGGCGCCATCCGCTCCCACGCGCCATCGCTCAGCACCAACCGATCCATCACACCCAAGACCGCCTCCCCAAAAGCAGTCTTGAATCACAATCCCCGCCTCAAGGGAATCCCTAGAGTCCACAGAACCTAGACGGTGGCATCATATCCCGCGCCGAAGTCGAGGACTTGGCGTTCGATGCGACCGGGGATCTGCGGAGCGCGCTCGACGAAGCCTTTATCAAACTGTTGGAGTTCGCATACGATTGCGAAAGTGGAAAGAAGAAAGCCAGTGCCGAGTTACTTTCCGATCTCCAGGCATCATTAGATAAGATCGTCCGTGCGGCGGAACCCAGATTAGGACAACTCAAGCCGACTTAGGACAGCACCAAAAATCCAGTCGTTTTGTATCCATG
>NZ_JBOHKS010000158.1:0-8558 GCF_050729195.1 Hypericibacter sp. | reverse complement strand
GGGCATCGTGGTCGAGGCCGAGCTCGGCCGCCACATGCTCTATGTCACCAACCGCGACAAACCGGGCTTCATCGGCCGGCTCGGCACGCTTCTGGGGGCGGAGGGCGTCAATATCGCCACCTTCCATCTCGGCCGCTCCGGCCCCGGCGAGGACGCGATCGCGCTGATCGAGGTGGATGAGCGGCTGAGCGACGCGCTCCTCGCCCGCATCCGCGAGATCCCCGACGTGGTGCAGGCGACCGCGCTGTCGTTCTGAGATCCGTCAGCGCGGCTTCGCGTCGATCGCCAGGAGCGCGTTCACCAGCTCGCGCAGGCCCCGCTGCAGCAGCTTGTCGCGGCGCAGCACTACGCCCAGGCGGCGCGACAGCCGCGGCACCAGCGACCTCACCTGCAGACCGTCGCGCTTGCCGTCGGCGGTCACGGCTATGCGCGGCAGGATGCTGCAGCCGAGCCCGGCGCTCACCAGCCGCTTCATCGCCTCGACATGGCCGAGCTCCATCACCGGCTTGACGCGCCTTCCGCCGCGCAGGAACCAGGCCTCGACGATGTCGCGCGAGGTGGCGCCGGGATCCTCCAGCACCACCGGCAGCTGGGCGAGGGCCGCGGGCGTCGCGGCCGCGGGAATGCGCTCTTCGTTGGCGGCGAAGACCGCCACGAACTCATCCTCGAGCACCGGCGTCACCTGGAAGCCGCGGCCCGTCACCGGCAAGGTCCAAAACCCGACATCGATCGCATTGTCCTCGAGCGCCCTCACCTGGTCGCCGGTGTTGCCCGTGAAGACCACGATCTCGAGCGCGGGGAAGCGCCGCCGCAAATCCTTGAGCAAGGGCGGCAGCAGATAGGTGCAGGCGGTGCCGCCCGTGCCGAGCCGCACGCGGCCCGTCACGGTCGTGGCAAGGCTGGCCATGGCCTCGAGCGCATCGGCCAGGGCGCCGTCGATCCGCCGGACATGAGCGAGGAGTTCCGTGCCCGCGGCGGTCGGGGCCGCGCGGCGTCCCACCCGCTCGATCAGGGCCACGCCCAGGCGCTGCTCGAGCTGCTTGATCTGCAGGCTCACCGCCGGCTGGGTGAGATGGAGATGGGCCGCCGCGACCGAGAAGCTGCCATGCTCGATCACGGCCGCGAAGCTGTGGAGATGGTCGGGATTGAGGCCGCGCATCTCAAAGTTTTCCTTATGCAAAACATAACATCTCCAAATTTCCCTTATTCCCGAGGGCGCCGCAAGATGGTGACCAAGGGCAGGCCCCGGCGGGGCGGCATTTTTTTGAGGATCCGGGCGATGACGAGTTTCTGGCGCGAACATCTGACGGCTTGGCTGCGCGAGCCGGCGCTTTACCTGGCGGCTTCGGTGGAGTCGCGCTGGCGCCAGGCCGAGGCCCTGGGCGCGCTCGACGGGCGGCTGTTGCGGGATATCGGCCTCTCGGCGGCGGAAGCCCGGATTGGCCGCCCGGCCAATCCTGTTGGACCCGGGAATTGGCCCCTTTCGGGCCCTTCGAACCCCGCCAACAGCACCGGTTTCGGCGGCACCCGCGGCTAGTCGCGGCGGCCTCGGTCCCACGCTGGCCCCCCAGGGGCGTTACTGGTAAAAGTCGGCCCGCGCCGGGTTCTCCAAGAGAGAACTCGGCCGGCTGCTTTGCCAATCGCCCAGGAGGTGGGGCCCATGCGCCGCGCCAGTGTCTCGCGTAAGACCAAGGAAACCCAGATCGAGGCCGAGATCGAGCTCGACGGCCAGGGCCGGTCGGACATCTCGACCGGCATCGGCTTCCTCGACCATATGCTGGACCAGCTGGCCCGCCACAGCCTGATGGACATCACCCTCAAGGCCAAAGGCGATCTCCATATCGATTTCCATCACACCACCGAGGATTCCGGCATCGTGCTGGGCGAGGCCGTGGCCAAGGCGCTGGGCGAGCGGCGCGGCATCACGCGCTGGGGCGAGGCCACGGTGCCGATGGACGAGACCCTGACGCGCGTGGCGCTCGACGCCTCGAACCGTCCCTATCTCATCTGGAAGGTCGCCTTCTCCAAGCCGAAGCTGGGCGAGATGGATACCGAGCTCTTCAAGGAGTGGTTCCAGGCCTTCGCGCAGAATGCGGGGCTCACGCTCCATATCGAGAATCTCTACGGCGAGAACAACCACCATATCGTCGAGAGCTGCTTCAAGGGCCTGGCCCGTGCGCTGCGCGCTGCGATCGCGATCGATCCGCGCAAGGCCGGCGAGGTGCCCTCGACCAAAGGCGTGTTGGGCGGCTCGCTCACGTGAAGGCCGTCATCGTCGACTATGGCTCGGGCAACCTTCGATCGGCGGCCAAGGCCCTGGAGCGCGCCGCGCCCAAGGGCGTCTCTGTCGAAGTGTCGGCTGATGCTGCCGCGCTCGATCAGGCCAGCCATATCGTCCTGCCCGGGGTGGGCGCCTTCGCCGACTGCAAGCGCGGCCTCGAAGCGCGGCCCGGCATGCTCGACGCCCTCGAGCGCGCCGTCCGGCGCGAGGGCAAGCCTTTTCTCGGTATCTGCGTCGGCATGCAGCTCATGGCGGCGCGGGGCCGCGAGTTCGGCGTGACGCCGGGCCTCGGCTGGATCGCGGGCGAGGTGCGGCTGCTGGAGCCGGGCAACGATCGCCATGGAATGCCGCTCAAGGTTCCCCATATGGGCTGGAACGAGCTGCAGCTGTTGCGCCCGCATCCGGTGTTCGACGGGCTTGTCACCGGATCGCATGCTTATTTCGTGCATAGTTATCATCTGGCGGCCGAGGACCCGGCCGACCTGCTCGCCACCTGCGATTATGGTGGCCCGGTGACGGCGGCGGTGGCCCGCGCGAATATGGTGGGCACGCAGTTTCATCCGGAGAAGAGCCAGGCGCTGGGCCTGAAGCTGCTGGCGAATTTTCTCGCCTGGAAGCCCTGAACGACAATCATTCGCGGGAGCCCCTTCGGGGACATCGCCATGGCCAAGACGGTGGTCGAGCTTCTGAAGAAATATTCCAGCACGGATCTCGCCGATCTGTGCGACGCGGCCGAAGACGGCATCCGCGCGGGCGGCGGTTTCGGCTGGCTGACGCCGCCGACGCGCGATGTGATGGAGACCTATTGGAAAGGCGTGCTGCTGGTGCCCGAGCGCCGGCTCTTCGTCGGCCGGCTCGACAACACCATCGTCGGCTCGGCGCAGCTGCTGCGGCCCGGCAAGAACAACGAGGCCCAGGCGCATTGGGCCACCATGACGACGCATTTCGTGGCGCCCTGGGCGCGCGGCCATGGTCTCGCCAAGGCGATCCTGGTCGCGGTCGAGGAGGCGGCGCGCGAGATCGGCGCGCAGGTGCTCAATCTCGACGTGCGCGAAAGCCAGGAGGCAGCGATCCAGCTCTATCAGTCGCTGGGCTATGTGCATTGGGGAACCCATCCCCATTACGCCAAGGTCCAGGGCAAGAGCGTCGCCGGCCTGTTCTATTACAAGGACCTGGTGTGATCCTCTATCCCGCGATCGATCTCAAGGGCGGGCAATGCGTGCGGCTGCGCCAGGGCGACATGGCGCAGGCGACGGTGTTCAACAGCGATCCCGCCGACCAGGCGCGCCGTTTCGCGGCGGCGGGTGCGGAATGGATTCACGTCGTCGATCTCGACGGCGCCTTCGCCGGCCGCGCGGTCAATGGCGCGGCCGTCGAGGCGATCCTGAAAGCGGCGAACCGCCCTTGTCAGCTGGGCGGCGGCATCCGCGATCTGGCCGCGATCGAGGCCTGGCTCGCGCGCGGGGTCTCGCGTGTCATCCTCGGCACAGTCGCGGTGCGCGATCCCGATCTGGTGCGCCAGGCCTGCCGGAAATTTCCGGGCCGCGTCGCGGTCGGCATCGATGCCAAGGGCGGGCGCGTGGCGGTCGAAGGCTGGGCCGAGACCAGCGAGCTCACGGTCGAGGAGCTGGCCTTGCGCTTCGAGGATGCCGGCGCCGCCGCCATCATCCATACCGACATCGATCGCGACGGGCTGCTGCAGGGCGTGAATGTCGAGGCGACGGCCGCTTTGGCGCGGCGTATCAAGACGCCGGTAATCGCGTCGGGCGGCGTCGCCGGTCTCGAGGATCTGCGTCGCCTTCTGGCGGCCGGCGGCATCGCCGGCGTGGTCGCTGGCCGCGCGCTTTATGACGGGCGGCTGATCCTCGAGGAAGCATTGGCGCTCCTGGCGTCGGCCCGCGCGCAGACGCCGGAACGAAATCCGCGAAAGACACAGCTATGCTGAAGACCCGCATCATCCCCTGTCTCGACGTGCATGCGGGCCGCGTGGTCAAGGGCGTGAAGTTCCTCGATCTGATCGATGCGGGCGATCCGGTCGAGCAGGCGCGGGCCTATGACAAGGCCGGCGCCGACGAGCTCTGCTTTCTCGACATCACCGCGAGCCATGAGGAACGCGCGATCATCCTCGATGTGGTGGCGCGCACGGCCTCGGAAGTGTTCATGCCGCTGACCGTCGGCGGCGGCGTGCGCCAGGTCGAGGATTTCCGCAAGCTGCTGCTGGCCGGCGCCGACAAGGTCTCGGTCAACACCTCGGCGGTCGAGAACCCGTCGCTGGTGACGGCGGCCGCGGAAAAATTCGGCGCGCAATGCGTCACGGTCGCGATCGATGCCAAGGCGGAATCCGCCGGGAAATGGCAGGTCTATACCCATGGCGGACGCAAAGCCACGGGCCTCGACGCGGTCGAATGGGCGAAGCGCGTGGCCTCGTCGGGCGCTGGCGAGATCCTGCTGACTTCGATGGATCGCGACGGCACCAAGCAGGGCTACGATCTGGGATTGTTGCGCGCGGTCAGCGACGCGGTCTCGGTGCCGGTGATCGCCTCGGGCGGCGTCGGCACGCTCGATCACCTGGTTGCGGGCGTGCGCGACGGCCATGCCAGCGCGCTGCTGGCGGCCTCGATCTTTCATTTCGGCACCTACTCGATCGCGCAGGCGAAGGCCGCGCTCACGGCTGGCGGCGTTCCGGTCCGGCCGATCGGTTGAGCTGTGCCGCCCGAGCCGTCGGACGGCTCAGCGATGCAGCGACAGGCCCTTGAGCACCTTGTCGATGGCCTTCTTCTCCGCGCGCAGCGCCAGGCCGACGATGCGCAGATCCTCGGTCGGCACCGCCTTCATCGCGGCGCGGTTGTCGATGTCGTTGCCGGTGGCGAAGAGCTCCTCGGTGAAGAGCGAGAAGACCAGGTCGCGTTCGCGCGCGCGATCATAGGCGCGCCGGATTGCCACCGCATCGGCACTGAAAACCATCACCGGCTGCTTGAACATCGGCAGATAGCGATGGCCCGAGCCATCCTCATAGGGCTCGCCGGTGACGCCCTCGACAGTCCCTGCGATGCCGCTGACGGTGAAGGCGGTCACGTTGAGTTTCTGCCAGACCGGGAGATCGTCGCGCAGCACCACGGCGATCTTGGTGTCGAAGGTCATCGTCATTTTGGCGCGGGCTCCGTCTCGGTGGATAAGGCGAGCTTGGCGGCGCGCCGGGTCCGGGCGCGGAAGCGATCGCGATTGACACCGCGTTCCGCCTGCATGGCGGGACCGATGCGGGCGCGCAGATCATGGGGCCCGACGGCTTCGCCGCAAGCCGAGCAGGCGAGGACCGGGTGGGTCTCCTGGCCGCAAGCCTTGTGGATCAGCGTCAGAGGCGGGCCCTCGGGCCCCGATGCCCAGCGGTCGCCCCAGCCGGCGAGCGCCACCACCACGGCATGAAGGTCTCGGCCCTTGTCGGTCAGGCGGTATTCATAGCGGACCGGGCGCTGGCGATAGGGGACCTTGGCGACGATGTCCCGGGCGGCGAGCTTGGCGAGGCGGCGCGACAAAAGATAAGGCGCCATCCCGGTCTGGGCCTGAAACTCCTCGAACCGGCGCTGACCCAGGAACAGCTCACGCAGGATCAGCAGGGTCCAGGGGTCGCCGATCGCGCCCAGCGCGCGAGCGACAGAGCAGGTCGCCGCGGCAATGTCCGAAACACGCATGATGCTTCATACTTCAACAATTGAAGCATGTCGAGTTGGGCGCTAGGCTGCGCGGGTCTCAGGCCTCGAACCAGGAGCTTCTCCATGACCGCAACCGCTTCCTCGGGTGCCGCCATTGGCGGTGATCAGCCACGCTATTGGGACGATGTCGAGGTGGGCGAGCGGGTGCGGAGTGCCGGGTTCGAGTTCTCGCGCGAGGCCATCTTCGCCTTCGCCAGGCAGTATGACCCGCAGCCGATGCATCTGAGCGAGGAGGGAGCCGCGAAGAGTTTCTTCGGCGAGCTGATCGCCAGCGGCTGGCAGACCGCCTGCGTCACTTTCCGGCTGATGGTCGATGCCAGGCCGCTCGGATCGACGCCGCTGGTCGGGCTCGAGATCAAGGAGATGAAATTCGAGCGGCCCGTGCGGCCGGGCGACCAAGTCTATGCCGAAGGCGAGGTGCTGGAGCGGCGCGCCTCCAAGACCCGGCCTGAGCGAGGCGTCATCGTCATGCGGGTGGTGACGATGAACCAGAAGGACCAGCCGGTCATGTCCCAGCTCTGGGTGGCGATCATGCCCACCCGCCTGGGTGCCGCCGGGCCCTAGCGCCCTCCACTGCGACCCCACCAATTGTGATAGTTTCATGACATTGCCCCCCAGATGTGGGGGGTGTAGGGTGGAATTCCGCAGATTTCCGGAAGGATCGAGGGCATGCCGCGGGCCCCAATAAGTCTAGATGGAACGATTCTAGACAAGCTCTACAAAGTCATCGAAAGCCGGAAGGGGGGTGATCCCACCACCTCCAACACCGCCCGGCTGTTCGCCAAGGGAACCGACAAGATCGCCCAGAAGGTGGGCGAGGAAGCGGTCGAGACCGTCATCGAAGGGGTGCGAGGGCGGAAGAAGGATCTCGCCCTCGAAAGCGCCGACCTGCTCTATCACCTGCTCGTGCTCTGGGCCGACCGGGGCTTGAAGCCCGAGGAAGTCTGGACCACGCTGGCCGCGCGCGATGGCATCTCCGGCATCGCGGAGAAAAAGTCGAGAAGCCAGAGCAAATGAGCGCCGCGGTCGCCGCCTATGACGTGAACAACATCTTCGCGCGCATCCTGCGCGGCGAGATCCCCTGCAAGAAGGTCTATGAGGACGAGCATGCGCTCGCTTTCCACGACATCAGCCCGCAGGCGAAGATCCATGTGCTGGTGATCCCCAAGGGTGCCTATGTCTCGATGGCGGATTTCTCCGCCAAGGCGGGCGACAAGGAGATCGCCGGCTTCGTGCGCGCCATCGGCAGGACCGCCGAGATGCTGGGCGTGGTCGAGAGCGGCTATCGCCTGCTCGCCAATCACGGACCCAACTCGCATCAGGAAGTGCCGCATCTCCATGTGCATATCTTCGGCGGTCAGGCGCTGGGCAGGATGCTCGCGGTGGAACGCAAGGCCTGACGTCCCATGACGGATGCCGCCCTTGCCGGAGCGCCGGAGAGCGCGGGCGTGGAGGAAGCGCAGCGGCTCTATCGTCGCCTTCGTCGCTGCAGTCTCGCCTGCATTCTCAGCTTCCTGCTGGCGGTGCCGGTCAGCGCGGTGATCGCGGCGCTGGCGGCACGCACCGGCGATATGCAGGCCGCGTCGATGATTCCCTTTGCGGTGGGTCTCGTCTATCTGGTCCTGTTCATCGTGACGCTATCGACAGCTCGGTATTTCGGCGAAGCCATCGGCCTTCGCGGCTATCGCTGGAGCGTCCGCTGGACCATGATCAGTTGCGTCATTCCGCTGCTGAGCTTTGTGCGGCCCTGGCTGGGTTTCGGCGAAACCTATCGATCCCTGATCAATGCCGCCAAAACGCGGCGTCTCGATGCGAGCTGGAATCACGGCTTCAGCATTCTGACCCTTCTGGTGGCGATTTTTACGGTGCTCGATTTCGTCCTCTCGCGCAGCGAAGGTAACAATATCCGCGCGCTGCCACCCACTGAGTTGTGGCTGACCGTTGCCGCGAGTCTTTTGTCGCTGATCCTGCCGATCGTCTTCCTGGTTCGCGTGAGGCGCGCCGCGAAGCGGCTGCTGGCGCTCTATCTCGAGCGTTTGGCCGGTCCCGTCGCCCCCGCGGCGGCGCCATGAGCTCGCTTCTGCCGTCGCGGCCGGCCCCTGCGGTTTTCGGCGATCCGGTCGAAGCCGTCGACACGCCGGCGCTGCTGGTCGAGCTCGACGCCTTCGAGCGCAACATCGCGCGCATGGCGGCGTTTGCCAAAGCCAAGGAGGTGCGGTTGCGGCCGCATGGCAAGACGCATAAATGCGCCGCGATCGCGCGGGCGCAGATCGAGGCGGGCGCCGTCGGCGTCTGCTGCCAGAAGGTGTCCGAGGCCGAGGCCTTCGTCGCCGGCGGGATCGAGGATGTGCTCGTCTCGAACGAGATCGTCGCGCCGGCGAAGCTGCGCCGGCTCGCGGCCCTGACGGCACAGGCGCGGATCGGCATCTGCGTCGATCATCCGCTGGGGCTGGACGCGCTGATCGCGGCGGCGCCCGAGGCGGCGCGGCCGATCGATGTCTATATCGAGCTCGATGTCGGCGGCGGCCGCTGCGGCATCGAGCATGTCGAGGATGGCTTGCGGCTGA
>NZ_JBOHKS010000157.1:0-8170 GCF_050729195.1 Hypericibacter sp. | reverse complement strand
ATCGCGACCCCGCCCGATTCTTTTCGGAATCGGGAAGCACCGAAAGAGAAATAACCGAACGAAATTCGAGCTTGCGAAGTAGATGTGTGAATGCCGTAGCCCTTGCGGGAGGGGGTAGGGGGAGGGGAACTAAAGATTCTGAACGAACGCGAAGTCCGCTCACGTATTCCGCGCGAGCACGCCCACGAAGAACCCGTCCGTCCCATGGCGCGACGGCGACAGCCGGAGAAAATCCCCATCCGCCGGACAATCCCCGCCGATGACGCTCGCCCACACCTCGGCGATCGGCACGACCCGGAACTTGTCATGCATCTCGAGGAACCGCTGGATCTGCCCCTCGTTCTCGGCCGGCAGCAGCGCGCAGGTGGCGTAGACGAGGCACCCACCCTGCTTCACCAGACGCGCGGCGCTCTGGAGGATGCTGGCCTGCAGGGCCACCAGCTCCTCGAGGTCGTTGGGCGCCAGGCGCCATTTCTGGTCCGGGTTGCGCCGCCAGGTGCCGCTGCCGCTGCAGGGCGCGTCGACCAGCACGCGGTCGAAGGCGGCGGCGTGGCGCTTGACCCAGGGGTCGCGCTCGCTCGTCAGCGCGCGGCGCTCGACATTGTGGGCGCCCGCACGCCGCAGCCGCGTCGAGGCCCGCATGATGCGGCCCTCGAGCACGTCGCAGGCGACGATATGGCCCTTGTTCTTCATCTGCGCCGCGAGCGCCAGGGTCTTGCCGCCGGCACCGGCGCAGAAATCGACCACGCGCTGGCCGGGACGCGCATCGGTCAGCAGCGCCACCAGCTGCGAGCCTTCGTCCTGCACCTCGATGGCGCCCGACTTGAAGACCTCGAGGCTCGCCAGCGGCGGCCGGCCGGTCACGCGCAGGCCCCAGGGCGAGAGCGGCGTCGGATGGGCCTCGACCTTCTCGGCCTTGAGCGCGCGGATCGCCGCCTCGCGGTTGGCTTTGAGCGCATTGACGCGGATGTCGGTCGCGGCCTCGTCCATCAAGGCCCGCATCTCGGCCTCGAAATCGGATCCCAGCGCCTCGCGCAGGGGCGCGTCGAGCCATTCGGGATATTCGAAACGGACCCAGGCGGGCTGGTCGAGATGATCGAGCGGCTGGCCGGTCAGCGCGCGGGCGAGCGCGCGCTCCTCGCGCGACATCGGCGCCGGGCGGTACTGCCCGCCATCGAAACTGCCGGCGATGCGATCGGCGTCCCAGCCTTCGAGCAGCGCCAGCGCCGCGATCACGCGGTTGCGGTCGGTGTCGTCGCTCTTCGGCGCCTCGGCCGGCCAGGCGCGGTCGATCGCCCAGTCGAGCCGCGCGCGGGCGCGTAAGGTCGCGTAAGTGAGCCCCAGCACCTCGCGCCGGTCGCCGCCGCCGATATATCGGCGCGCGCGAAAGAACTCATGCGCGGCGCGATCGGCCGGTGCCGTGCCGGTGTGGATCGAGGCGAGGAGCTCGATCGCGGCTTGGAGACGGGCGCCGGGGGTCATGGAAGAATCTGCGAGGCGGAGTTTGCGGCTCCCCTCCCCCTACCCCCTCCCGCAAGGGGAGGGGGCGTGGTTTCTATATGCTGCTGCCCGCCCACAAGAGGCGGCGTGGTTACTGCAAATTCCAGCCCTCCCCCCTTGCGGGGGAGGGTTAGGGAGGGGGGTACCACGAGCGCGGTCAGCGAAAACAAATGCGAAGCCAGAATCTCTCTCACATATCCGGCCGATAATTCGGCGCCTCGCGCATGAGCTGCACGTCATGCACGTGGCTCTCGCGCAGGCCCGCATTGGTGATGCGCAGGAACTGGCAGTTCTGCTGCATCTCGGCGACGGTGCCATTGCCGGTGTAGCCCATGGCGGCACGCAAGCCGCCGACGAGCTGGTGGATCACATTGCCCACCGGGCCCTTGTAGGGCACGCGACCTTCGACGCCCTCGGGCACCAGCTTCAAGGTGCTCGACACTTCCTGCTGGAAATAGCGGTCGGCCGAGCCGCGCGCCATGGCGCCGAGCGAGCCCATGCCGCGATAGGATTTGTAGGAGCGGCCCTGATAGAGGAACACCTCGCCGGGGCTCTCGTCGGTGCCGGCCAGGAGTGCGCCGATCATGCAGCAATCGGCGCCGGCCGCGATCGCCTTGGCGAGATCGCCCGAATATTTAACGCCGCCATCGGCGATGACCGGCACGTTCTGCTTGCGCGCGGCCTCGACCGCGTCGGTGATGGCGGTGAGCTGCGGCACGCCGACACCGGCGACGATGCGCGTGGTGCAGATCGAGCCCGGCCCGATGCCGACCTTGATCGCGTCCGCGCCGGCATCGATCAGCGCCTTGGCGCCCTCGGAGGTCGCGACATTGCCGGCGATCACCTGGCAGGCATTGGAGAGCCGCTTCACCGCCTCGACCGCCTTCAAGACGCCGACCGAATGGCCATGGGCGGTATCGACCACGATCACATCGACATCGGCATCGAGCAGGATTTCGGCGCGGCGCAGACCGTCCTCGCCCACGCCGGTCGCGGCGGCGGCGCGCAGACGGCCCTTCTCGTCCTTGCAGGCGTTCGGATAGGCCTGGGCCTTGTCCATGTCCTTGACGGTGATGAGGCCGACGCAGCGATATTCGTTGTCGACCACCAGCAGCTTCTCGATCCGGTGCTGATGCAGCAGGCGCTTGGCCTCGTCGTGGCTGACGCCTTCCTTCACGGTGATGAGCTTGTCATGCGTCATCAGCTCGCGGACCGGCTGGTTCTTGTTGCTGGCGAAGCGCACGTCGCGGTTGGTGAGCACGCCGACCAGCTTGCCCGAGCCGCGCTCGACCACGGGGAAGCCCGAGATCTGATGCTGCTCCATGAGCGCCAGCGCGTCGGCCAGCTTGGCATCGGGATTGATGGTGAGCGGGTTCACCACCATGCCGGATTCGAACTTCTTCACCTTGCGGACTTCGGCCGCCTGAAGCTCAGGGCTGAGGTTCTTGTGGATCACGCCCATGCCGCCCGACTGCGCCATGGCGATGGCGAGCCGGCCTTCGGTGACGGTGTCCATCGCCGCCGAGATCAGCGGAATGCCGAGCTGGATGGTGCGGGTGAGACGGGTTCGCGTGTCGGTGCTGGTGGGTAGCACCGAAGAGGCGGCGGGCTGAAGCAGCACGTCGTCGAAAGTCAGGGCCTCGCGGATTTTCATTGGCCATCTCTCCGGGAGGCGGGGGCGGGTGCGACGTCGCGAGCCCCTCGAGCGGTCCCTGAATAATGGCGCGCCATCATACACAAGGAAGTTGCAAAGCCAAGCGTTGAAAGCCCGGATTTTCGGGCCTTTTCGACGCATCAGCCATGCGCCGGCCGGGGGCTGGCTTGATCCAGGTCAGGGTGCGGAATCGATTCCGTGCCGAGGCTGTAAAAGTTGGATAAAGACCCCAACTAGAACAGGGTCGGCACAGGGTCGTGACGCCGTCGTCATGACGCCAATCCCCCCGTTGGCCGCACTCTTCCGGAAAAGGAATTCCCTATGAAGCCGATCGTAACCTGGGTTCTCGTCGCCGATGGCAAGAGCGCTTCGATCCTCAGCTATAACGGGCCGGGGCATCGATTGACCCTGGTGCCGGGCATGACCTTCAAGACCGAGCTCCACGCCAGCCGCGACCTCGGGACGGACAAGCCGGGCCGCGTGCAGGAAAGCGGCTACTCCGCCCATCACTCGGTCGAGACGCCCGACTATCACCGGATCGAGAAGACGGTCTTCGCCCAGCATCTGGCTCATCGACTCGATGCGGCCATCGAATCGGGCGAGTGCAAGCGCCTGGTCCTGGTGGCGCCGCCCCAGACCCTCGGCGAGCTGCGCATGGCGCTGACGCCCAAGGCCCGCGAGCATGTCATCGGCGAGGTCCATAAGGACCTGACGCATCTAGGCCCGCAGGATGTGGCGACGCATCTGGAGAAGGTGCTGGCGATTTAGGGCCGAGGGGCGGCGGCGCAGTCGCTCGGGCCTCACCCTCGCCCCTCAGCCCTTCCCGCCCCGGAACCCCGTCGCCACCACATAGATCTCCGCCGAATCTGCGCGGCTCGCGGGCGGCTTTACGTGGCGAACCTGCTCGAAATCTCGTTTGAGCAGATCGAGCAGGCTTTTGGTGGCGCCACCCTGGAACAGCTTGCAGAGGAAGGTGCCGCCGGGGGCCAGCACCTCGGCCGCGAACTGATAGGCGGTCTCGGCCATGGCCATGATCCGCAGATGGTCGGTGCGGGTATGGCCGATGGTGGGGGCGGCCATGTCGCTCAAGACCAGATCGGCCGGCCCGTCGAGCGCGGCGCGGATCCGCTCGGGCGCCTCGTCGGCCATGAAATCCTGCTGCATCACCGTGACGCCCGGCAGCGGATCCATCGCCAGGATGTCGACCGCGAGCACGCGGCCCTTGGGGCCGACGCGCTCGGCCGCGACCTGGCTCCAGCCGCCCGGGGCCGCGCCCAGATCGAGCACGCGCAGCCCTTTGCGCAGCAGTTTGTACTTCTCGTCGAGCTCGATCAGCTTGAAGGCCGCGCGCGAGCGAAGCCCGCGCTTCTGCGCCTCGGCCACATAAGGATCGTTGAGCTGCCGCTCCAGCCAGCGCGCCGACGACACGCTGCGCTTGTTGGTGGTCTTGACGCGGACCTTCTCCTTGCGACCCGTGAGGCTCGCATCGGAGAGGGATTTGCCGGTGGCAGACCTGGTGTCTTTGGGTTTGGACATGGATCAGCCTCGATAACGCGTGCGCGTCATATACCCCTCCCGCAAGGGGAGGGGGCGAGAAAAAAGCGAAACCTCGCTCCTTCGTCCGCGATGAAGACAAGCGAGGGAGAAGAAACAAAAGGACCACGCCCCCTCCCATGCCGGCTTCGCCGGCGACTTGAAGGAGTCAGCGGGCAAAGCCCGCGGGGCGGGAGGGGTTATCCGATCTAAAAGAAGAATCCGCTGATGCCGTCAGCGTCCGCCGCTCAATGTCCGAAACGCGGGGAAGCGCCCGGCGACATCAGCCCGAACAGGATGCCTTCGCGCAGGCCCCGGTCGGCGACGCGCAGGCGCCCCACCGGCCAGAGGCGGCAGATGCCTTCGAGGATGGCGCAGCCCGCCACCACCAGGTCCGCGCGGTCGCGGCCGATGCAGGGTTGCTGCGCGCGCTCGGCGCAATCCATCGCCGCGAGGCGCCGGCTGATGGCGCCGATCGAGCCGAAATCGAGATAGGAGCCGTCGACGCGCGAGCGGTCATAGCGCTGCAGCTGCATCTCGATGCCGGCCAAGGTCGTGACCGTGCCGGACGAGCCCAGCATCTGCACCCGCCCCCGCCGCACCTCGGCCGCGATATTGCATTCGGCTTCGAGCGGCTCCAGCGAGGTCGCGATCTCGTCGACCATCGCGCCGTAGGTCCGCTCGCAATAGGCCTTGGCGCCATGGCGCTCGGCGAGATTGACCACGCCCAGCGGCAGCGAGCGGTAAGCCAGGAGCTCGATGCCGCGGCCGGGACGGATCGCAACCCAGCCCACCTCGGTCGAACCGCCGCCGATATCGAACAGGATGGCGCGGCGCGGTTCGCGCGCGAGCAGGGGGGCGCAGCCGCGGAAGGCGAGCTCGGCCTCCTCCTGCGGCGTGATGATCTCGAGCTTCAGGCCCGCCTCGGCCTCGACCCGCGCCAGGAACTGGGCGCCGTTGGCGGCGCGCCGGCAGGCCTCGGTCGCGACCGAGCGCGCCCGCGTGACGGCGCGGCGGTTCATCTTGTCGACGCAGATCCTGAGCGCGTCCACGGTGCGGTCCATCGCCTCGGGCGAGAGCGCGCCGCAGGCGCCGAGCCCCTCGCCCAGCCGCACGATGCGCGAGAAAGCGTCGATGACGCGGAAGCCGCGGCCGCGCGCGCGCGCCACCAGCAGCCGGCAATTGTTGGTGCCGAGATCGATCGCGGCATAAACCTCGTTGTCGAGCTCGGCCTCGCCGTCGGCGCGCAGGCCTGTGACCGGGTCGGCGCCGTTGGAGACGAAGCCGGAGGGAACGGCGATGCCGGTGGGCGGGACCAAGCCGGCGTCGAGTGCCAGAGCCGGCGGGCTCAAGCCTTCCAGGTCAGCGTTCGCGGCCAGAGCCGCCTCCGCCGATCCTTCACCGCCGGGCCGCTGCATGATGCCGCCGATTCCCTTCGCCTGACCCGTTTCCCGCACCCATCCCTGGGAGGCGCCCGCCGATCGGCCGGGGCCCAGCCCATCCTACGCAGAGCCGGCCGCGTCGGCCAAGCCCTCGAATCGCGGGAATCGGTCGAAAATCGCTAATGGCTCGAAAGGGTTAACCGGTTCATGACGGTTCCAAGACCTGGTTTGGCACCCGCTTTGGGTGTGGCAAACCGGCCGGAACCGCGGCTTCAGGAAAGGGTTGAAGCGTTAAGGGCGCCTGATTATGGTCTCGCCCTCGACCGGCCCCAAGGCCGGGCACCGCCAGATCGGCTAAGATGCCGGTCCCGGCAGCCCCTCTGCTGGGGGATCGTCTAACGGTAGGACCGCGGACTCTGACTCCGCTAGTCTAGGTTCGAATCCTAGTCCCCCAGCCAACACACTCCCATAACTCATTGAAATCATTTGACGAATTCTCCTGGCTTTGGCCCATTCCAGCCGGGATTTTCGTTCATGCTCCCACAACGCTCCCACAAATGCTCCCACATCTGCTCCCACAACAGCATTGAGAGCGACGGTTCTCACGTCACGAAGAAACGAGGCGTGTTCTACTATCGCCGCCGCCTTCCATCGCCGCCCGGTGGCGAGGTTGCGGTGTCTCTCGGCACGACGAACTACCGTGAAGCCGAACATCTGGCGACGATGCTGGACGAAGCGTTCAACGAGTTGATGCAGCCGATGACTGAGCTGGTCCCGGAAAACAGGACAGTAGTTTAAGGTGTATTCCACCGTGTAACGGAGGGATACGAGATGACGACACGACGCCGATTTACGGGCGAGTTCAAGGCGCGGGTGGCCCTGGAGGCCTTGCGCGGCGACAAGACGGTTCAGGAGATCGCGGCGAAGCACAAGGTGCATCCGAACCAGGTGAGCGCGTGGAAGCGGCAGGCGAGCGAGGGTCTGTCGCAGGTGTTTTCGAACGGCGCGGATCGGGGGCTGCAGGATCGCGAAGCGGAGGTTCACGATCTTCATGCCAAGATCGGCCAATTGACGGTGGAACGGGATTTTTTAGCCAAAGGGCTCAAGCGATGAGCCGGGGAGAGCGCAAGGCGATGATCGAGCC
The DNA here is from genome assembly GCF_050729195.1 of Hypericibacter sp. NCBI lineage: Bacteria > Pseudomonadati > Pseudomonadota > Alphaproteobacteria > Rhodospirillales > Dongiaceae > Hypericibacter > Hypericibacter sp. The sequence goes on along the minus strand of NZ_JBOHKS010000157.1, from coordinate 957 downwards.
TCGCCACCCCGGCTTGAGTTTGAGCCGGCAATGCCGCCTGCTCTCAATCGGCCGATCGTCGTTCTATTACACGCCGATCGGCGCGAGCCTGGAGAACCTGGCATTGATGCGCCGGATCGACGAGCTGTTCCTGAAGTATCCGTTTTACGGCAGCCGTCAGATGGTCTTCCAGTTGCGGCGGGAGGGTATCGAGGTCGGCCGTCACCGGGTTCGCCGCCTGATGCGCCTGATGGGATTGCAAGCCATCTATCAGGCGCCGCGGACCAGCACACCGCACCCGGCGCACCGGGTCTATCCCTATCTGCTCCGCGACATGACGGTGGAACGCCCGGATCAGGTCTGGTGCGCCGACATCACCTACATCCCGGTGCGGCGCGGGTTCCTTTACCTGGTCACGATCATGGACTGGGCGACCCGCCATGTCCTGGCGTGGCGGCTGTCGAACACCATGGATGCCGGGTTCTGCATCGAGGCCCTGGCCGACGCGCTGGCCCAATACGGCCGACCCGAGATCTTCAACACCGACCAAGGCAGCCAGTTCACCAGCTTCGAGTTCACCGGCGCGCTCAAGGATGCCGGCGTGGCGATCTCGATGGATGGGCGGGGTCGCTGCATGGACAACATCTTCATCGAACGGCTGTGGCGGTCGTTGAAGTACGAGGCGGTCTATCTTCACGAACTGAGCGACGGCTTCGTGGCCGAGCGCGTCATCGGCTCCTGGATCGGCTTTTACAATACCGAACGTCCACATTCCGCCCTGGATGGCCAAACGCCGGCCGCGGCGTATTCGGCTGGCCGACCTGTGGATATGATGGACAAGGCTCGCGCCTTGCCCACATCTCCACAGGCCCCACACCAACAGCAGGCTTACATGAATCGGATTCTGGCAGCGTGATCAGAAACCGGAACACACCTTAAATCCGCTGCCAACCTGTCCAGCAAACCAGGACCAGCTCA
>NZ_JBOHKS010000156.1:0-5411 GCF_050729195.1 Hypericibacter sp. | reverse complement strand
GTCATATAAGGCGTCGGACCGTCCCGGGAAAGCCGGCGCCGATAAATCGATCCACTACACAGGGAAGCTTGATATGCCGTGGCAGAATCAAGGAGGCGGCGGTCCTTGGGGCGGCGGCCAGGGTCCGTGGGGGCGTGGTCCCTCGGGCGGCGGTCAACGACCGAACGATATCGAGGAGATGTTGCGCCGCGGACAGGACCGGCTCAAGGGCTGGTTGCCGGGCGGCATGGGCGGACGGCGCGGCCTGGTTTTCGTCGCGCTCGCGGCCCTGGCCCTGTGGCTCGCCAGCGGCTTCTATCGCGTCGACGCCAACGAGCAGGGCGTCGCCATGATCTTCGGCAAGTGGGTCGCCACCACCGGCCCCGGCCTCAATTACAACCTGCCGGCGCCGATCGGCTCGGTCGAAACCCCGATGGTGGATTTCGAGAACCGCGTCGAGATCGGTTTCCGCTCCGCGGCCGACGGCACCAGCACCCGCGACATCTCGGCCGAGAGCCTGATGCTCACCGGCGACGAGAACATCATCGACATCCAGTTCGTGGTGCTGTGGAAGATCGGCGATGCCGGCAAATATCTCTTCAGCGTCCTCGACCCCGAGGAGACGGTGAAGGCCGTTTCCGAAGCGGGCATGCGCGAGATCATCGGCCAGTCCGATTTCGAATCGACCCGCACCAAGGGCCGCGCCGAGGTCGAATCGCGCACCCAGGATCTGATCCAGCACACGCTCGACAGCTACAATTCGGGCATCATCATCACCAGCCTGCAGCTCCTGAAAGTCGATCCGCCCGATGCGGTGATCGAGGCCTTCCGCGACGTGCAGGCGGCACGCGCCGACAAGGAGCGCTCGGTCAACGAAGCGCAGGCCTACTTCAACGAAATCACGCAGCGTGCCGAAGGTCAGGCGCAGCAGGTGATCAAGGCCGGCGAAGCCTATCGCGCCGAGAAGATCGCGATCGCCACCGGCGACGCGCAGCGCTTCATCTCGGTCTATGACGAATATGCCAAGAACAAGGTGCTGACCGAGCGGCGCATCTATCTCGAGACGATGGAAGACATCATGCGGGGCATGAACAAGGTGCTGGTCTCCAGTGCGCCCGGTGCCGGCGGTGCCTTGCCCTATCTCTCGGTCAACGAGCTGATGAAGCTGCAGACCAAGCCGGCCGTGAATACCGGCATGCCGCCCAACAACAGCGACGCCACGTCCGGTACGCAGGGAGCCTCGCAATGAACCGCACCTCGTTCGTGGCGGTCATCATCCTGGCGGTCATCGCCGTCGTGGTGCTGCTCTCCTCCACCTTCACCGTCAATCAATGGCAGCAGGCGCTGGTGCTGCAGTTCGGCCAGCCGCGCCAGGCGATCAGCGAGCCGGGGCTGCATTTCAAGATGCCCTTCATCCAGAACGTCATCTATTTCGAGAAGCGGCTGCTCAATCTCGACCTGGCGCCGGCCGAGATGCCGACCAACGACCAGAAGCAGGTGGTGGTCGAGGCCTATGCCAAATACATCATCGTCGACCCGCTGAAGTTCTATCAGGTGGTGCGCGACGAGGGCGGCCTGCGCGGCCGCGTCGGGCCGATCATCAATTCGAACCTGCGCGGCGAGATCGGCAAGGTGCCGATGTCGGAGATGCTGACGGCGCGGCGCGCCCAGTTCATGCGCTCGATCACCGAGGCGGTGAACCAGGCGGCGCTGATCTATGGCGTCAATGTCGTGGATGTGCGCATGAAGCGCGTCGATCTGCCCGACGAGAACAGCCAGGCGATCTTCCGGCGCATGCAGACGCAGCGCGAGCAGGAAGCGCGCCGCTTGCGCGCCGAAGGCCAGCGCGACGGGCAGAAGATCAAGGCCGAGGCCGACAAGCAGCAGGTGGTGATCCTGGCCGACGCGCGTCGCCAGGCCGAGGTGCTCCGCGGCGAAGGCGATGGCGAGGCGACCCGGATATACAACGACGCCTATGGCAAGGATCCGGCCTTCTTCGACTTCTACCGGTCGATGCAGGCGCTGACCCAGGGCCTCGACGGTGCCAACACCACCTATATCGGCCCGCCGACCGGCGACTTCTTCCGCTTCTTCGGCAGCGAGCAGGGGGGCGCCAGCCCACCGCCCGCGCAGTGAGCTCGCCGCCATGGTGGGGTGGAAGGGCTCCGCTTCAGGCCCGCCGGATAGTTGCGCGATGACGGGACGTCGATGAGCGATCTCGCCACCGCTCTCGGGCTGTTGCTGGTGATCGAAGGCATCGCGCTCGCGGCCATTCCCGGCATGCTGCGCCGCTTCACCGAGACCCTGGCCGTCCTTCCGGAGACGACGCAGCGGCTCGCCGGGCTCGTGGCCGCCGGCGTCGGCCTGCTGCTGGTCTGGCTGGTGCGGGGCTGAAGCGCCTCGCTTCCGCCACCATTTCCGCCGAGAAAGACATCACCGCCGCTCACGGGAAATTTCACCCGGGCGACATCGATTTCGCCTAATCTCGTTCCCCATTCGTCCACCGGGCCGATCGCCGGCCTTTTGGGCAGCCCCTGCGTTCGGAGGTCCAAGTCCCGTGTCGTTCCGTCCTGCTTTCATGTCCCTGCGGTCCCTCGTCTCGACGCCCTCCGCGTGCGTCGCGGCCCTGCGCTCGGCCTGCGCCGCCGCGTTCGTCGCCCTGCTGGCCCTGACGGCAGCCCCGGCGCCCGCCGCGGCGCGCTCGGCGCCCGAGAGCTTCGCCGACCTGGCCGAAGCCCTGTTGCCGGCCGTCGTCAATGTGTCGACCACCCAGACCCTGAAGGACGACGGCAATTCGCAACAAGACCTGGAGGAGATGTTCAAGGACTTCTTCGACCGGCAGAATCGCGACAATGGGGACAACGGCGACAATGGCGGTGACGGCGGGAACGGGCATCAGCCCGAGCCCCGCCGCGCGACCTCGCTGGGCTCGGGCTTCATCATCGATCCCAGCGGCTACATCGTCACCAACAACCACGTCATCGAGGGGGCGGACCAGATCACGGTCCGCCTCCATGACGACACCGAGCTCGAAGCCAAGATCATCGGCATCGACACCAAGACCGACCTCGCGCTGCTCAAGGTCGAACCGAAATCGCCGCTGCCGGCCGTGCAGTGGGGCGATTCCGACAAGACCCGGATCGGCGACTGGGTGCTCGCCATCGGCAATCCGTTCGGTCTCGGCGGCTCGGTCACGGCCGGCATCGTCTCGGCCCGCCAGCGCGATATCAATGCCGGGCCCTATGACGATTTCATCCAGACCGATGCCTCGATCAATCGCGGCAATTCCGGCGGCCCCATGTTCGACATGGATGGCGGCGTGATCGGCATCAACACGGCGATCTATTCGCCTTCGGGCGGCAGCGTCGGCATCGGCTTCGCCATTCCCTCGAACCTGGCGCGCACGGTCATCCAACAGCTGCGCGACTTCGGCCATGCCCGCCGCGGCTGGCTGGGCGTGCGGATTCAGAGCGTGAGCCCGGAGCTGGCCGAAGGCCTGCGCCTGCCGACGCCCAAGGGTGCGCTCGTCGCCAATGTGACGGCGGGCGGTCCTGCCGACACCGCCGGCATCAAGCAGGGCGACGTGATCCTCGAATTCAACGGCCATCCCATCGACGAGATGCGCAAGCTGCCGCGCGTGGTCGCCGAGACGCCGATCGATCAGGACGTGCCGATCGTGGTGTGGCGTCAGGGCGAGAAGAAGACGCTGTCGGTCAAGGTGGGCGAGCTGCAGGAGGAGACCGAGCAGGCGTCGGCCGAAGCGACCCAGCCCAAGACTCCGACGGCGCCGCCCAACAGCGGCAAGGTCGACCTGCTCGGGCTGGTCGTCACCGAGCTGACCGCGGCCTTGCGCGACCAGTACAAGCTGGAACCCGATGTCGCCGGCGTGCTGGTGAGCTCGGTCGACGCCAATGGTGCCGCGGCCGAGAAGGGCCTGCAGGAAGGCGACGTCATCATCGAAGTCGACCAGAAGGCGGTCAAAACCCCGGCCGACGTGAAGAAGCGCGTCGACGACGCCAAGAGCAACGGCTATCGCGTGGTGACGCTCCTGGTCTATCGCGGCGGCGACTTCCAGTGGGTCGCGGTGCGGATCGACAACAAAGGCTGAGGGCGCTCCTCGTTCTGTCCCTTCCCCCCTTGCGGCAGGGCTGTCCGGGGAATGAGTCGATTGGTCGCGGGCGCATGCCCGGTTTTCCGCAGGTTTTGCGGCTACTTTCTGGTTGTCGAGACTCAGAAAGAGGACCGAGCATGCAGTACATGGATAGCATCTTCGTGAGCCTGCTGAAACCGATCGATCGGCGGCATTTTCGCAGCCTGATAGCGCGCCATGACGGGGATGCCTACGACAAGTCCTTCAAGAGTTGGGACCATCTGGTGGCACTGACCTACACCCAGTTCAGTCAGGCCACGAGCCTGCGGGGCGTGGTGGCGGGTTTCAACGCCAACCCCAATTGTCACTACCACCTCGGCGTGAGGAAGATTTCCCGCTCGACCTTGTCGGATGCCAATGCGCGCCGTCCGGTTGGCGTGTTCTCGGCGCTGTTCGAGACGCTTTCGCAGGCGGTGGACCGGCAGGTTCGCCAGGAAGGCGCCGAAATGCTGCGCCTGATCGATGCTTCGCCGATCCCGTTGGGCAAGGTCTGCGGTTGGGCGGGCTGGAACGGGCGCATCCGCGGCCTGAAGATGCATGTGGTCTATGATCCGAAGAACGACCGCCCCTGCTCGGTCGAGGTGACGCCGGCCACCATCAACGATATCGAGGCCGGCCGGCGGGTGGCGCTCGAGGCCGGGGCCACCTATGTCTTCGACAAGGGCTACTGTCACTACGGCTGGTGGCGCCAGATCGATGCCGCGGATGCCGTCTTCGTCACGCGGGCGAAGTCCAACATGCGCTTGCGTGCCACCCGGCGGCGCAAGCCCCGGAAGGTTGTCGGCGACGGCTTCAGGGTCATCGACGACGCCGAGGTCCGCCTTGTCAGCAAGGGCGATTCCAAGCTGGCGATCGCGCTGCGCCGGATCCGGGTCCGGCGCGAGAAGGGCGGCCTCATCACGCTCATCACCAACGACATGACGCGCTCGGCCGTCGAAATCGCCGCGCTCTACAAAATCCGCTGGCAGATCGAGCTGCTGTTCCGCTGGATCAAGCAGCATCTGGTCATTCGCAAGTTCCTCGGTAACAACGAGAATGCCATCCACCTGCAAATCCTCGGCGCCATGATCGCTTATCTGCTGCTGCGCATCGCCGCGCGCCTTCACCGTGTGAAGATCCCCTTGCTGCGGCTGGCCGAGCTCGTCGGCCAGTCGCTCTTTACCAGGAGAACCATCCACCGGATCGATCGACCGCCGCCCGTCAACCCCAGCAAGCCAAAGCCAAAAACCCCAGCCAACCAACTGGCCTTCTGCTATGCCTAACTTTCCCCGGACAGCCCTGC
>NZ_JBOHKS010000155.1:0-15712 GCF_050729195.1 Hypericibacter sp. | reverse complement strand
TCATTTCAAAGCGCGTGTGAAGAGGACGTCTGAGTCCGTTTGCATAGAGCCGGCATCGGACTGGTTGTAAGCCGTTGATCCAGATTCGATTTCTGCGACGTCAAAGATGTGTATATGCCCTAGCCGCTTCGCGGGGGAGGATAAAGGAGGGGGATGATGCAATGCAGATCGCGCGGCCCCCTCCCTGGCCCTCCCCCGAAGACGGGAGAGGGGATCATGTGGCGGTCAATGCGCCATCATCACCGGGAGTGCCGCATTGGCCAGCACATAGCGGGTCGTCCCGCCGAGGATCATCTCCCGGAGGCGGCTATGGCCATAGCCCCCCATGACCACCATGTCGGCCGAGAGGCTGGCGATGCGATCGAGCAGGGCCCGGCCGATGGGGCCGCCGGCCAGTTCCAGCCGGATCACCTGCGGATCGATCTTGTGACGCGAGAGATAGGCCCCCAGGGCCGCCGCCGGCGCCGGCTTGTCCTCGTCGCCGACCGTCAGCACCGTCACCTGCTTGGCTTGGCGGAGGAACGGCAGCGCCGCCGCGACCGCCCGGGCCGATTGCGCGGTCCCGTTCCAGCCGACGACGATATTGTCGCCCGTAACACCGGAATAGCCGGCCGGCACCATCAGCACCGGACGACCGGTGTCGAAAATGGCCGCATCCAGCAGCGCCGTCTGGGTCAGGCTGTCTTCGCCCGAGGGCCGCGCCATCACCACCAGATCGGTGAGCCGCCCCGCCGCCGCGACACTGTCCGGGCCGGGCCCGACGACCTCGCGCCAGGTGGTCGCCCCCGGCGCCTCGGCCGCGAGCCGGTCATAGGCCTCGCGTGCGCGCTTGGCGCGGGTCTCGACCGCCTGGGTCATGGATTCGATCATCTGCTCGACCAGCGCGCCCGACATGCCCTCGCCCACGATGGGCACCAGGGTCGAAGGGTCGGCTCGCAGATGCAGAACCTCGAGATGGGCCTCGAATTTGCGCGACAGCCCGAGAGCCGCCTTGAGCACGCTGTCGCTGGCCTGCCCGCCATCGGCGAGCGCCAGGATCGTGGCAATGTGGGACATGAGCCGCCCTCCTTGTCTCAGGATCGCTGTCCTGATGTTCCCTGCCGGCCGTTTCTCGCCGGAACGACATCAGCCTATAAGATTCGCCGCCGGCTGCCTTGCGACAAATCAACCGCCCCCAAATCCCGATACCGGCCCTAGGTGAAGGTTTTGCGACCTTCATTCACCCCTTCGGGGTCTTCATGGATGATGACTTCGGCAGCCGGGAACTCGCTCAGGATCGCCGCCTCCACCTCGTCCGACAGGCGATGGGCCTCCGTCAGGCGCATCTCCGGATCCATCTCCAGATGAAACTGGATGAAGCGCTGGGGTCCCGAGCGGCGCGTTCGCAGATCATGCATGTTCCGCACCCTGGGATTGGCCATGACGATCGCCCGGATCCGGGCCCGTTCCTCATCCGGCATCTCCCGGTCCATCAGCATGTCGAACGCTCCCCGGGCGATCTGCCATGCGGTGAACCCGACATAAAACGACACCCCTATGGCGAAAATCGGATCCGCCCGGTTCCAACCGAGCTGGCTCGACAGGACCAGGGCCGCGAGAACCGCGAGATTGGCCGCGATATCGCCGACGTAATGCAGGGAGTCGGCCGAGACGGCGATCGAGCCCGTGCGCCGGATCACCTGTCGCTGGAACAGGACCAGGGCCAGGGTCGTCGCCATGGAGAACAGCATGACGCCGACCCCGACCATGCCGTTCTCGATCGGCTGAGGTGTCGCCAGGCGCCCGATCGATTCGAACAGCAGGAACATCGCGGAGCCGGCGATGAAGGCCGACTGCCCCAGGCCCGCAAGTGCCTCGGCCTTGCCATGACCGAAGCGATGCTCCCGGTCGGCCGGGGTCAACGCATGGCGAACCGCGATCAGATTGATCAGCGAGGCCGCCGCGTCCATCAGCGAATCCAGCAGGGTCGAGAGCATGCTGACCGAATCGGTCAGCAGATAGGCCACGATCTTGGCCATGATCAGCACAAGCGCCGTCGCCACCGACGCATAGGTCGCCAGGCGCATCAGCCGCGCGATGTCGGCGGATACGTTCGATCGCTGGGACGATTCGGTGACGGCAGCGTCTTGCAGGGACATGAGGCGATTTGAATCCTTTCGCCTGCAAATTCTCGGAACAGGGTTCGCCCGATCTGGCGACCCGGCGATCAGGGATAAAGCTTCTCGGTCCGCCAGCCCTCTCCCTCGCGATGATAGACCATGCGATCATGTAGACGAAACGGACGATCCTCCCAGAATTCCAGGCGCTGCGGCACGACCCGGAATCCCGACCAATGCGGCGGTCGCGGCACGGCGCCGATGCCGAACTTCATGGTGAACTCCGCCACGCGGCGCTCCAGCTCCAACCGCTCGGTCAGGGGTCGCGACTGTTGCGACGCCCAGGCGCCGATCTGGCTGGTGCGGGCCCGGCTGGCGAAATAGGCATCGGCCTCCTCCGCGCTCACCGGCTCGACCGGCCCTTCGACCCGGACCTGCCGGCGCAGCGACTTCCAGTGCAGACACAAGGCCGCTTTCGGATGGGCCAGGATCTGCTGACCCTTCCGGCTCTCATAGTTCGTATAAAAGGTAAAGCCGCGTTCATCGGCTTCCTTGAGCAGCACCATGCGCAGACTCGGCTGGCCGTCGGGTCCGACGGTGGCCAGCGCCATCGCGTTGGGGTCCTCCGGCTCCTTGGCACTGGCCTCGGAAAACCAGCGCTGGAACAGCGCGAAGGGTTCGGCAAAGGGGCGTTGGGTCATGGGATCCTTCCCGTCAGGCGGTTGAATTTGCCCGAACTCTGCCCATTTTTCACGCGAAGCCTCACCCCGATACCGGAAGACCAGCCATTCTCTTTTCGAGACCTTGTCACCATGCCCGGAATCGGCCCGCTCCGCGACGCTGGGCGGTCCGGGGTCCGGTGCATTAGGATTGCCTCCATGCGCAAGACCATTGCAAACGCCTCTCACCTTTATCGGCCGTCGGCGGCCCTCGATCCCGCGCCGGCCGCGCGCCGTTCGCCATCCGGCTTTGCGGAGCGCTGAGCCATGCGCGATCCCTATGAAGTGTTGGGCGTTGCCCGAACCGCAAGCCCCGAGCAGATCAAGCAGGCTTACCGCAAGCTCGCGAAGAAGCTGCATCCCGACCTCAATCCCGGCAACAAGAAGGTCGAGTCGCAGTTCAAGGAAGTCGCATCGGCCTATGACCTGCTGTCCGATGCCGAAAAGCGGCGGCGTTTCGATGCCGGCGAGATCGATCCCAGCGGCAATGAGAAGCCGCGCCAGAGCTATTACCGCAGCTATGCCGAAGGCGGCCGCGGCGGGAAATATCGCGGTGGTGATCAAAGCTTCGGTCTCGGCGAAGAGGATCTGAGCGAGGACTGGTTCGCCAATCTCTTCGGCGAAGGCCGTAATACGGGCGGCGCCTCGCAGACCATTCGCATGCGCGGCGCCGATGTCTCCTACGTGGCGCCAGTCGAGTTCCTCGAAGCGGCGCTCGGCGCCAAGAAGCGCCTGACGCTGACCGACGGCAAGGTGATCGACTTCACCGTCCCGCCTGGCACCACCGATGGCCAGACCCTGCGTCTCAAGGGCCAGGGGTTGCCCGGCTTCGGCAATGGCGGCGCCGGCGACGCCTATGTCGAGATCAAGGTCAAGGCGCACCCGACCTTCAAGCGCGAGGCCAACGACATCCATGTCGAGGTGCCGGTGACGCTGCAGGAGGCCGTGCTGGGCGGCAGCATCGAGGTGCCGACGATCGATGGCCGCGTCTCGGTCACGGTGCCGAAAGGCTCCAACACCGGCACGGTGCTGCGCCTCAAGGGCAAGGGCGTGGTCGATCAGAAGACGCGCCAGCGCGGCGACCAGTATGTCCGGCTCAAGGTGGTCCTGCCGCCCAAGAGCGACGACAAGCTGGCCGAGATGGTCGAGCGCTGGGCGAAAGAGAACCCCTATCAGGTGCGCGAATGAGCCGCTGGACCCTGGAGCAGGTGGTGGTCGAGATCGGCGTCGATCGCGCCGCCGTGACGAGCTGGATCGAGCAGCGCTGGGTCCTGCCCGAGACGCAGGGCAGCGACTGGCAGTTCGACGACATGGATGTCGCGCGCCTGCGCCTGATCGCCGAGCTCACCCAGGAGCTCGAGATCGGCAACGAGGCGATCCCGGTGGTGCTCAACCTCCTCGACCAGATCTACGAGCTGCGCGACAAGCTCGCCGTCATCGAGCACGCGATCGAGCAGGCTTCCCCCGAATGCCGTGCCGAGATCGCGCGGATTCTGGGCGGAGCGGCGAAGAGCGAGTAGCGAACCGCCGACAGCCTTGCTTGTCTCTTAAGTTTGTTTGATCTCGTCCTCCTTTGTGGAGAGGGACGATGCCTCTGTTATACCAGGAGATAAGCAACGCTGGTATAACGCCGGACAGAGAGTCGGGATGAACAAGCGAAGTTCCAACATCGGCTAAGCTAATATGCGGGCGAGACTCGCATCTGGAGCCCCTCGCCATGCCGATCCTGCGCCTGTCGAAAACCGCGCTCACCGCCGCCATCGCGCTCTATGCCAGCCTGGTGGCGTTCGGCAACATCACCGACTACGGCACCAATTTTGCCTTCGTGCAGCATGTCTTCATGATGGACACGGTGTTCCCGACCGCGACGACCAGATATCGCGCGATCGACATGCCGCTGATCCACAATGCCGGCTATATCGCGATCATCGCCGCCGAGACCCTCACCGCCATCCTCTGCTGGTGGGGCGCCTTCCGCTTGTGGCGCCATCGCCAGGCACCGGCGCGCGATTTCAACCGCGCCAAGACGGTCGCCATTCTTGGCCTCACCCTGGGCTTCCTGGTCTGGCAGGTCGCCTTCATGTCGATCGGGGGCGAGTGGTTCGGGATGTGGATGTCGTCGCAATGGAACGGCATCGAATCGGCCTTCCGCGTCTTCATCACGATCCTGGCGGTGCTGGTCTTTGTCGTCCTGGCCGACCGGGAGCTCGACGCCTGAGGTCGGTCGCGGCCCTTCGCCAGCGGCCTTTCGAGTCACCGGCCGGAAACCCCTCAACTGCATAAAACCCAAGGATTTCCTTGGCTTTGAACGGCCCTGCCCTTCGTGTAGGATGCCCTCTAAGGTCAACAACGAGGCCGATTTCGAGTGGGGTTTTTGATGGCGGGTGACAAAGGACTGATGGCCGGCAAACGCGGCCTGATCATGGGGGTCGCGAACGACCGGTCGATCGCCTGGGGCATTGCCCGCGCGGTCGCCGACCAGGGTGCTGAGCTGGCCTTCACTTTCCAGGGCGAGGCGCTCGAGAAGCGCGTCCGGCCGCTGGCGACCTCGATCGGCGCCAAGCTCGTCGTCCCCTGCGACGTCGCCACCGACGAAAGCATCGACCAGGCCTTCGCCGAGATCGGGAAGAGCTGGGACGGACTGGACTTCGTCGTCCATGCCATTGCCTTCTCCGACAAGGACGAGCTCAAGGGGCAGTATCTCGCCACCAGCCGGGCCAACTTCGCACTGACGATGGACATCTCCTGCTATTCCTTCACGGCGGTGGCCCAGCGCGCCACGCGCATGATGAAGAATGGCGGCAGCCTGCTGACCCTGTCCTATTTCGGCGCCGAACGCGTCATGCCGCATTACAACGTCATGGGCGTCGCCAAGGCCGCGCTCGAGGCCAGCGTGCGCTATCTCGCGGCCGATCTCGGCGAGCAGAACATCCGCGTCAACGCCATCTCGGCCGGCCCGATCAAGACATTGGCGGCGTCGGGCATCGGCGATTTCCGCTACATCCTCAAATGGAACGAGCTCAATTCGCCCCTGAAACGCAACGTCACCACCGAGCAGGTCGGCGGCGCCGGGCTCTATCTTCTGTCCGAGCTCTCTGCCGGCGTCACCGGCGAGGTCCATCACGTCGATAGCGGCTATCACGTCGTCGGCATGCTGCGCACCGACGCGGCCGCCGGTGTCGCGCAGATGCTGCAGGGCTTCGACGTGAAGCCCTGATGCCATGACGCGCTGACATGTCCTTCAACAGCTTCGGCCAACTCTTCCGTTTCACCAGCTGGGGCGAAAGCCACGGGCCGGCGATCGGCTGCGTGGTCGACGGCACGCCGCCGCTCATTCCGCTGGCCGAAGCCGACATCCAGGTCTGGCTCGACCGCCGCAAGCCCGGCCAGTCGCGCTTCACCACGCAGCGGCGCGAATCCGACAGCGTGAAAATCCTCTCCGGCGTGTTCGAAGGCGTCACCACCGGCACGCCGATCAGCCTGATGATCGAGAACGAGGATCAGCGCTCGAAGGACTATGGCGAGATCAAGGACAAGTTCCGGCCGGGCCATGCCGACTACACCTACTGGGCCAAATATGGCATCCGCGACTATCGCGGCGGCGGGCGTTCCTCGGCGCGCGAGACCGCGAGCCGGGTCGCCGCAGGTGCCATCGCCCGCAAGGTTCTGGAGCACGTCCTGGGTCCCACGGTCGTCATCCGCGGCGCGTTGATCCAGATCGGCCATCAGCCGATCGACCGCAACCGCTGGGACTGGGACGCGACCGAGCAGAACCCCTTCTGGTGTCCCGATGCCAAGACCGTGCCCCTATGGGAGGCGCAGCTCGACGCCGTGCGCAAAGCGGGCTCGTCGACCGGTGCGGTCATCGAGGTGATTGCTTCAGGCATCCCGGCCGGCCTGGGCGCGCCGATTTATGGCAAGCTCGATGCGGATCTGGCCTCGGCGATGATGAGCATCAACGCGGTCAAGGGCGTCGAGATCGGCGCCGGATTCGCCGCGGCTGCGCTCTCCGGCGAAAGCAACGCCGACGAGATGCGGATGGAGAACGGTAAGGTCGCCTTCGATTCCAACAATGCCGGCGGCATCCTGGGCGGCATCTCGACGGGCCAGGACATCGTGGTCCGCTTTGCTGTGAAGCCGACCAGCTCGATCCTGACGCCGCGCCACTCCGTCAGCACGGAAGGCAAAGAGGTCGAAGTCTCGACCAAGGGCCGCCACGACCCTTGCGTCGGCATCCGCGCCGTCCCCGTCGGCGAAGCGATGCTGGCCTGCGTGCTGGCCGATCACCTGCTGCGCCATCGCGGGCAGATCGGGCGCTAAAGCCCCCTCTCTATCTCGTCCTTCGATCGCCGATCACACTGCCGCCTGGACCGTGATTTTGACCGGGGCGCCTGGATTGCCTGCGTCTCGAACGAGGCGGAAAAGCGGCGCGCAATCCGAGCCGGGATCACCTAGATTGACGCTGCACAGTCTTGCCGGGCACCGTCGGGAGGACGAGGCGACGTGTTCGATTCGGTCGATATCGGGCTTTTCTACAAATTTGGCATCGCCATCGCGATCGGCGTGATCGTCGGCGTCGAACGGCATTGGCGCGAGCGGGACGAGCCCGGCGGAAGCCGCACTGCCGGTATTCGCACCTTCTCTCTCATCGGCATGCTGGGTGGCGCCGTCGGCCTGCTCGAAGGCGCGATTGCCGATCGTGGCGGGCCCACAGGCCTTCTCACCGTCGGCGTCTTCATCGCCTTCGCCATCGTCTTCGCGTGGTTCAAGGCCCGGGAAGCCGAGGTCGATCGCAGCTTCAGCGTCACCACCGTGGTGGCGGCGCTGCTGACCTTCCTGCTCGGCACCATGGCGGTCATCGGGGAGGAGAAGCTCGCCGCCGCGGGCGGCGTTGCCCTCGTCGCGATCCTGGCGTCTCGTGAGACGCTCCATCGCTTCCTGAAGACACTGACATGGCCCGAACTGCGCTCGGCCATCGTGCTTCTCGGCATGACCTTCGTCGTCCTGCCACTCATTCCGGACGAGCCGCTCGGCCCCTATGGCGGGATCTCGCCGGCGAAGACCTGGACGCTGGTGGTGCTGCTCGCCGCGATCTCCTTCGTGGGCTATGTCGCGGTGAAGGCGCTCGGCGCCTCCCGCGGCGAGGTTGTGGCCGGCGCGATCGGTGGCCTCGTCTCCTCGACAGCCGTCGCCGTATCGAATGCGCGAAAATCCGTCGCGGGCGGCGACATCAGACCGCTCGCCAGCGGCGCCTCGGCCGCGGGCGCCATTTCCTATCTTCGCACGGCCGCGCTCGCCGCAGGGCTTGCGCCTGCAATCGCCACATCGGTTGCGCCGCCTTTGATCGCCGGTGCGCTTGTCTTCATCGGCGGCGCCTTTCTTCTCGCCCGCGGTTCCAGCGGGAACGTAGAGCCGCCCCCGGGCCAGAATCCCTTCGATCTGCTCTCCGTCATCAAGCTGACCCTGGTCCTGGTCGGCGTGGCCTTTCTGTCGCGTGCCGCTTCGGCGATCTTCGGTGCCAGTGGCCTTCTCATCGTCTCGGGCCTTTCGGGGCTGGCCGACGTCGATGCCGTGACCGTGACGGTGGGGAGCCTCCTGAAGCAGGGTCTTGCCGCCGATACGGCGTTCTATGCCCTTGCCGCGGGCGTGATCGCCAACACGCTGGCCAAGGTCGCCTATGCGGCAGCGCTCGGGAAATCGGGCTTCACCTGGTGGTTCGGCCTCACCTCCGCCGTCGCGATCGCGGCCGCCGGCGCCACCTATCTGGCCGTACAGGCGATCTGAGCTATCGGCTGAAGCGCGCCACAATCTCCAGATGCGCCGACCAGGGGAACTGGTCCACGGGCCGCGCCCAGTCGAGGCGATAGCCGCCATTGACCAGGATCTGGGCATCGCGCGCGAAGCTGGCGGCGCTGCAGGAGACCGCCACCGCCAGCGCCAGGTCCGACTTGGCAAGGCTCTCGGCTTGCGACTTCGCGCCGTTGCGCGGCGGATCGAACAGCAGCGCGTCGAACCGCTTGAGCTCGATCGGCTGGAGCGGCGCGCGTTCGAGATCGCGCCGCTCGACCGTGACGCGATGGGCGATGTTGGCGCGCCGCACCGCCGCCTGCAGCGCCTCGGTCGCGGGCTTGTCGCCCTCGACGGCATGGATCTTGGCGCCTTGCGCCAGGGGCAGGCTGAAGCTGCCGCAGCCGGCGAAGAGATCGGCGATCTGGCTCGCGCCCTTGAGGGCCTCGCGCGCTTCGGCCAGCAACAGCGCCTCGCCCTCGCGGCTCGGCTGCAGGAAGGCACCCGGCGGCAGTGCCACGGACACGCCGCCGAAGCTCTCGCTCGGGCTCCGCCGCATGGCGATGGGCTCGGGCGCCTCGCCGGGCCGCCCCCAGCTCACGCGCGCGAGATCGAGCTCTTCGGCCAAGGCACCGAGACGGACACGGATGGCAGCCGAGGGTGCGTTGCCGGTCTGCTCGATCAGGAGATCGATTCCGGTCTCGGTGGCGGTCGCCTCGAGCGCGGCATGGCCGCCGGGCGCCAACAACCCTTCAAGGCCGGCCCGCAAGGGCGCAATCAGGCGATTCAGCGCCGGGACCAGCAGCAGGCAATGCTCGATATCGGCGATGGCATGGCTCTCGCGCATATTGAATCCGAGCGCCAATCCCTTGCCGCGCGTGCCCAGCGCAAATCGCGCGCGACGGCGCAAACCCGGCGCCACCCGCAGCAGCGGCCGCAGCTCGACATCCCGCAACCCGCGCCGCGCGAGCGCGTCGGCCAGCAACTGCCCTTTCCAATCGATATAGGCATCGTCACTCAATTGCTGCAGGGCGCATCCGCCGCAACGGCCGAAATAAGGACAGGGCGGTTCCACCCGCGCCGGCCCCGGCGCCAGCAGCTCGATCGCCTCGCCCGCGATCCCATCGCCCTTGGCTGCCGCCAGGCGGACGGACAGCCGGTCGCCCGGCACGGTGGCCGGCACATAAACCGGTCTTCCATCGAGATGGCCGACGCCGTCGCCCTGCCCACCGATCCGCTCGATCGCGATCTCGGCTTGGCGCGGGGCGAAATTGACTCGCTTGGGTCGGGGTCCGGATCTTGGCATCGGGCGACAAGCTAGGCCGACTCGCGGACTCGTGCCATAAGCGCGTTGCCGCGGACCTGCCGGGCCCGTGTTAAACGGGCCGCAAGAAACGGGTTATTCGTCCTGGCTCTTGCTGGCCGGACTCGAAAACGGCAAGGATGGGACATGGTATTCTTCCGTTGGATCGGGCGCATTCTCATCGGTGCCCTGGCGGGCATTGGCTTGTTGGTCATTGCCGCCATTCTCCTCGCCAGCTCGGCTTGGCGCGACTTCTCCAACCGCATCGAGCCGGTGCCGGAGCAGACGCTGCTCACGCTCGATCTCGGAGACGGCGTCAGCGAGACCAACGCCGGCGATCCCTTCGCCCTCGCCGGCCTGAGCCACACCCTGACCATGACAGATCTGGTGCTGGGTCTCGAGGCCGCCGGCAAGGACCCGCGCGTCAAGGGCCTGGCGCTGAAACTGGGGACCGGCGACCTTCCGCTCGCCCGCGCCGAAGAAATCCGCGATGCGCTCAAGGCCTTTCGCGCCCAGGGCAAGTTCGTCCTCGCCTTCGCGGAAAGCTTCGGCGAAGCCGGCGACGGCAACACCCATTATCTGCTCGCGACCGGCGCCGACGAGATCTGGCTCCAGCCCTCGGGCGATGTCGGCCTGACCGGCCTGCGGCTGGAGACGCCCTTCTTCAAGGACACGCTCGACATGATCGGCGTCTCCGTGCAGATGGACCGCCGCAAGGAATTCAAGGGGGCCATCGACAGCCTGACCGCCAATTCCATGCCGGCGCCGCAGCGTGAAAATTTACAGCAATTGGTCAATTCGATGACGGCGGCGCTTGCCAGCGGCATCGGTGAGCGGATCGGCGGCGATGCGGCGGCGGGACGGGCCTTGATCGACCAGGGGCCGTTCCTCGCGGCCGACGCGCTCAAGGCGAAGCTGGTCGATCGCCTCGCCTACCGCGACGAATTCGAAGCCGAGCTCGACCGGCGGACCGGCAAAGCCACACAATACAGCCTCGCCGATTACGCGGCGACGCTGCGGCCGCCCGAAGACGCGACCCAGATCGCGCTGGTCCATGGGCTGGGGCCCATCCAACTGGCGTCGGACGGCAGTCCTTTTGGCGACGTCGTCATGGATGCGAAGACCGTCTCCGAGGCCCTGCGGGCGGCGCGCGAGGATTCCAAGGTCAAGGCCATCCTGTTCCGCATCGACAGCCCCGGCGGTTCCTATGTCGCGGCCGACACGATCTGGCGCGAGGTCGCGCGGGCGCGCGAGGAAGGCAAGCCGGTCGTGGTCTCGATGGGCAGCGTCGCCGCCTCCGGCGGCTATTTCGTCGCCGCACCGGCGGCTGCCATCGTCGCCGAGCCCAGCACCATCACCGGCTCGATCGGCGTCTTCGGCGGCAAGTTCGTGCTGAGCGACCTCTGGTCGAAGCTCGGCGTCACCTTCGACGGCGTACAGGCCGGCGCCAATGCCGACATCAACAGCGCCAACGAGGATTACAGCTACGCCGGCTGGCAGCATCTGCAGACATCGCTCGATGCCATCTATCAGGACTTTGTCACCAAGGTCGGCGCGGGACGCAAGCTCGACGCCGACGCCGTGGAACGGGTGGCCAAGGGACAGGTCTGGAGCGGCACCGACGCGGCGGCCAACGGCCTCGTCGACAAGCTGGGCGGCCTGACCACGGCCATCGCGGAAGTCCGCCGTGCCATCGGCTTGGCACCCGACGCCCCCGTGCGGCTGGTGAGTTTCCCGCAGGAGCCTCACGATCTGACCAGCTTCCTCGAGCAATTCGCCAAGGCCGCCGAGATGCGCCAGTTCGCGGTCCTGGCCAGGCTCGGCCGCATGGCTGCCAGCCTCGAGCGCCTGGTCGGCTCGGATTCGGCCGTCCGGGCCGAGATGGCGCCGCTGCTGCCGGCCTCGCGACAGGGTCTGAATCCTTAGGTACCCAACCGGGGCGGATCGCCTGAGGACGCACGGCGTCCTCTCAATGCAAAAGCGTCGTATGCTGGGGGCGTGGAGACCGAAGGTGGCGCCATGACCCTCGGATTTCGCACGGATTCGGCAGCGTACAGGGACAACGTCCATGGATGAGGGGCCGATCAAGAGTGTGCTGGACATCCTCCCAGCCTACTTGAACTTCTTCATCGGTTTTCTGCGCTCGCCGCGCGCCGCCTTCGCGCCTTATGCGCGGACAGGCCGCGTGCATTCCGATCTGACGTCATTTCTGCTCGCCGGTGTGGGTGCCGCCTATCTCGCCGGTGCCCTCATGCCGATCCCGGGCATCGATATCCAGAATCCGCAAGGGGCCATGGATGAGTTCGCCGGATGGCTGTCGCATCAGGACGTGAAAGCCCTCCCCTTGGAGGCGCTTCTGGTCGTGCTTGGGGTGGCACTGGCCGCGCATCTCATCGCGAAGACTTTCGATCGGTGGCAGGGGGCCACTGCCAAACTGGCTTCCGCATCGACCCTCGCGCCCGCACCGAATCTTGCCGGCACCGCGGAGGATTCGGTCAATGCGGCGCTGGGCTTCGCGGCGATCCTGCTGCCGTTGACGACCGTCCTGCTGCTCGGAATGCTGTCACTGGCAACGCCTGCGCTGGAGGCAAGGCTGGGCCGAACCCTTCTCATCGCGGTCATCGCCGGTCCGCTGGTCCTCTATATGCTGGTCGCGATCTTCTACTACCTGGTGATGTCGTTCGCCGCGGTTCACAAGGTGAGCTGGGGACGCGCCGCCGCGGCGCTGGCAACGGCCTATGTCTGCATCGCGCTGATCGCGGTGAACCTCCTGTGAGGAAGCTCGCGGGCAGCCGGATGGCCATGGGTATGCTGGCGCTGGCCATGCTGCTGGTCGCCCATGCCGGGGCGGGCTTGGCCGGGCCCGCCAGCTTGTCGATCGAACTCGATGGCCAGACGCGGGCGTTCTCCGCCGCCGAACTGCTGGCCAACCCTGCGACGCAGACGATCCAGATCCCGCGCGACGTGTCATACGGCCGCGCCATGCACTATCGGGCCGTTCCGCTTCGAGAGCTCCTGCACGGATTGCAGACCGACGTCACGGATACGATCCAGGCCAGCGCGACCGATGGTTTCGTCTCGCAGCTCCCTTGGAGCTTGGTAGATCCGACGGCGACGGGCGGCGCTGTCGCCTGGGTCGCGATCGAGGATCCGGCTCATCCCTGGCCGAACCTGCCGGACAAATCCTATTCGGCGGGACCGTTCTATCTCGTCTGGGAACATCCCGAGCGCTCTGGCGTTACGTCGGAGCAATGGCCTTACGCGCTGGCCAGTCTGAAGGGCGTTTCCGATCCGGTGCGACGGTGGCCGGTCCTTTCGATCGCCGCCGATGTGCCCGCCGACGATCCGTCCCGGCATGGCCTGGCTGTGTTCCTGGTGCAATGCCTACCCTGCCATCGCCTCTATGGCGGCGGCGCGGGCGATAAGGGCCCCGATCTCGGCTTGCCGATGCCCGCCACCGTCTATCTGACGCAAGCGGGGCTGAAGGCTCTGCTGCGCAACCCGGCGGCGGTGCGGACCTGGCCGCAACAACAGATGCCCGCCTTCGATGCGAGCACGCTGCCAGACGCCGACATCGATGCCGTGATCGCCTATCTCACGCGGATCACCGAACAGCGGCATTGAGATGCGTTCCGTGACAAAGCGGAGTCCACGAGTTCCTGGTCGGCTATCGGAAGGATCTGATCATGAAGAAGCGCAAGGCCGCCAAATCCGCCGCCAAAGGGCGTCGGCCGGCGACAAAGAAACCAAAGGCCGCCGCGAAGAACCCGGCGATGAAGACGTCCACGGCCGCGGCGAGAAAGCCCAAGCCGGCAGCGACAAAATCGAAGATCGCCGCCAAGAAGACGCCAGATCCGGTCGAGCTGGATTCACGCGACAGTTTCCCCGCGAGCGATCCGCCGAGCTGGGTTCCCGTGACCGGCGAAGGATCGCCCGACCGCACAGGCCGCAAGCGCCGTCCTTGAACGTAGGGGCGCCAGATTTTCGGCCGCCAGCGGCTGACGGACCCGCGCCCGTGTGGCTATGGCGGCCGGGTCATGCGCGGCGCAGCCGAAGCGCGTTGGTAACGACGGAAACCGAACTCAGGCTCATGGCGGCGGCCGCGAACAGCGGCGACAGCAGAACCCCGAAGGCCGGATAGAGGACGCCGGCGGCCACCGGTACGCCCAGCGCGTTATAGATCAGCGCGAAGACCAGATTCTGCTTCATGTTGGCGACGGTCGCCTGCGAGAGCTGGCGCGCCCGTGCAATCCCGCGCAGATCCCCCTTCACCAGCGTGACATGGCCGCTGTTCATCGCGACGTCAGTGCCGGTGCCCATGGCAATGCCAACCGTCGCGCGAGCGAGCGCCGGCGCGTCGTTGATTCCGTCGCCTGCCATCGCCACGCGCCGCCCCTGGGCTTGTAGCGCCGCCACCAGCTCGACCTTATCCTGCGGACGCACCTCGCCATGGACCTCGTCGATGCCCAACCGATGTGCCACGGCCCGCGCCGTGGTGAGCCCGTCGCCCGTGGCCATCACGACGCGAATACCGGCATCGTGGAGTTGGCGAATCGCCTCCAGTGACGTGTCCTTGATCGGATCGGCCGCCGCGACCAGGCCCGCCAGCTTCCCGTCTACCGCGACGAACATGACGGAGGCGCCCTCGGCCCGGCGCGCTTCCGCCGCCTCGCGCAGGGGTGCGGCATCGACGCCCAGCTGCTGCATGAGCACCGTATTGCCCACGGCAACGCGCTTGCCATCGACGCGCCCCCGGACGCCAATGCCGGTCGTCGATTCGAAGTCCTCGGGCTTGCCGAGCGCGAGGCCGCGCCGCCGCGCTTCGGCGACGATGGCGTCGGCCAGCGGATGCTCGCTGCCCTGATCCAGGCTGGCCGCGTAGCGCAGCAGATCGTCCTCGCCGAAGCCGGGCGCGGCGACGGCGCTGTGAAACGCGGGCTTGCCCACCGTGAGGGTGCCCGTCTTGTCGACGATCAGCGTATCGATGGTGCGCAGGGATTCGATGGCTTCCGCGTCGCGGAACAGGATACCGGACGTCGCTCCCTTGCCCGTGGCGACCATGATCGACATCGGCGTCGCGAGCCCCAGCGCACAGGGGCAAGCGATGATGAGGACCGCCACGGCGTTCAGCACCGCATAGGTCCAGCGCGGCTCGGGACCGGCGAGGCCCCAGACCAGCAGCGTTGCCACGGCGACGGCGAGCACGGTCAGGACGAACCAGAAAGAGACGACGTCGGCCATGCGCTGCATCGGCGCCCTCGAACGCTGCGCCTGCGCCACCATCTGCACGATCTGGGAGAGTACGGTTTGCGCGCCGATCTTTTCCGCGCGCATCACCAGGCTGCCATTGCCGTTGATGGTCGCGCCGATGACTTTGTCGCCCGCTTGCTTCTCGACCGGCACCGGCTCACCGGTGATCATCGATTCGTCGAGGCTCGAGCGGCCCTCCAGGACCGCGCCATCGACCGGCACCTTCTCGCCGGGACGAACGCGCAACCGGTCTCCGACATGCACATGCGTCAGCGGCACGTCTTCCTCGCTGCCGTCGTCGCGGATACGCCGCGCGATCTTCGGCGCCAGTCCGAGCAGGGACTTGATGGCGGCCGAGGTCTGCGAGCGCGCCTTCATCTCCAGAACCTGGCCCAGCAGCGTGAGCGATACGATCACGGCGGCGGCCTCGTAATAGACGCCGACACGGCCATGCGCCTCGAACCCCTGCGGGAACAGGTCCGGAGCCAGCGTCGCGGCGAGGCTGTAGAAGAAGGCCGCGCCCACGCCCGTGCCGATCAGTGTCCACATGTTGGGGC
>NZ_JBOHKS010000154.1:0-5752 GCF_050729195.1 Hypericibacter sp. | reverse complement strand
CCATGACCAATATCGGCATGGTGTTGCCGGAGCCGGGATTCCACGAGCATCTGCGCGAGCTCACCCGCCGCCACGGCACGCTGCTGGTGATCGACGAGACGCACTGTATCTCGACCGGCCCCGGCGGTTATACCCGGGCCTATGGGCTCGATCCCGATTTCCTGACGCTCGGCAAGCCGATCTCGGGCGGCATCCCCAGCGCCGTTTATGGCTATACCGCGGAGGTTGCCCAGCGCATCCGCAAGGCCCAGCATGCCGTGCCGCATGGCCATAGCGGCATCGGCACCACCCTCTCCGCCAACGCGCTCTCGCTGCGGCTGATGCGGGTCGTGCTCGAGCATGTCATGACGCCGCATAATTACAGCCTGATGGAGGCGATGTCGAAATCGCTGGCCGATGGCGTCGAGAAGGTGATCAAGTCCCACGCGCTGCCCTGGCATGTGGCGCGGGTCGGCTCGCGCGCCGAAATCGTGTTCGCGGCCAAGCCGCCCAGGAACGGCACCGAGGCGGCCGCGACCTTGATCGAGCCGCTGGAGAAGGCGGTCCATCTCTATCTCATCAATCGCGGCGTGATGATCGCGCCTTTCCACAACATGACGCTCTGCTGCCCGGCAACCACCAAAGCCGATGTCGAGAAGCTGGTCACCGCGCTCGGCGCCTGCGTCGACGAACTGAAGAAGAACTGAGCCCCTCATGAACCCCAAGGGCCTTGCCCCTCATTCCAATATCGGTGCCTCGCCCGAGGAAGCCGAACGCTTCCTGGCGGCGCATCCCGAGATCGCCGGCATCGACCTGGTCCTGACCGATCCGGGCGGAGTCATGCGCGGCAAGAACATCCGCCGCGAGGAGCTGCTCGCGATCTATCGCCATGGCCGCTACATGCCGGGCTCGATCCTGAGCCTCGACATCACCGGCGAGGATGTCGAAGAAACCAATCTCGTCTGGGCCGATGGCGATGCCGACCGGCTCTGCCATCCCGTGCCGGGCACGCTCGCGCCCGTCCTCTGGCGCGAGGAGCCGACCGCCCAGGTTCTGCTCACGATGCATGAGCTGGACGGGCGGCCCTATCATGCCGATCCACGCCATGCCCTGGCACGCGTGATCAAGCGCTTCACCGACCAGGGTCTGACGCCCGTGATGGCGGTCGAGCTCGAATTCTATCTGCTCGACACCAAGCCCGGCCCCGACGGCAAGCCCCGCCCTGCTCCCACACCGGGCGGCCATCGCGCGCGCCATATCGAGGTCTATGACGTCAATCTCCTGGGCGAGATGTGGCCGGTCTTCGCCGAGATCCATTCTTGCGCTAAGGCACAGGGCCTGCCGGCCCAGACCGTGATCCATGAATATTCGCCGGGCCAGTGGGAGATCACGCTGCTCCATCGCGCCGACGCCATGCGGGCGGTCGACGAGGGCCTCATGTTCAAGCGGCTCATCCGTGGCGTCGCGACCAAGCATGGGATGCAGGCCTGCTTCATGGCGAAGCCCTTCGCGGGGCGCGCCGGCTCGGGCATGCATATCCATCTCAGCATCGCCGACAAGGACGGCAACAATCTCTTCGCCGATGGCGACAAGCCGGAAGGCAGCCTGATGCTGCGGCATACCATCGGCGGCATGGCCGCGACCATGGCGGAATCGATGCTGATCTACGCGCCCAACGCCAACAGCTATCGCCGCTTCCGGCGCACCTCCTATGCGCCGGTGGCGCCGACCTGGGGCATCAACAACCGGTCGGTGGGCCTGCGGATTCCGGCGGGTCCGCCCTCCTCGCGCCATATCGAGCATCGCCCTTCGGGCGCCGACGCCAACCCCTATCTCGCGGTCGCGATGGCGCTCGCCGGCGCCCATTACGGCATCGAGCGCAAGATCGATCCGGGCCCGCCCATCACCGGCAACGGCTATGAGCAGGCCAAGCTCGGCGCCCTGCCGCAGCATTGGTCGGAAGCGATCGAGGCCGCCGAGCGCTCCGCGTTCCTGAAGGAGTATCTCGGCAAGGACTTCTTCGACGTCTTCCTCGCCATCAAGAAGGCCGAGCTCGACCGCTTCATGGCCGAGGTGACCGAGCTCGATTACCAGTGGTATCTGCGGACGACGTGAGGCTGCGAAGGCGTCAGTCTGTCTTCCACGGATCGTAGGTGCCGAAGCTCCAGAGATGGCCGTCGAGATCGCGGGCGGAATACTCGCGGGCGCCATAGCCGGTGTCCGCAAGCTCGCGGACGATGACGGCGCCTGCCGCCTTGGCCTTGGCGTAATGCGCGTCGATATCCTCGACCTGGACATAGACACCGAGCGGCTCGCTGCTCCAGGGGTTCTTCGGATCGGGCTTGCCGCCGGAGCCCAGCATGATCATGCCCGCGCCATAGGTCATCTGCGCATGGGCCAATGAGCCGTCGGGATTGGGATAGGCCGCCTGCCGGGTGAAGCCGAAGGCCTGCGTCAGCCAGCCGAGCGCCGCTTCTCCATCCTTGTATTTCAGGGCCGGGAAAATGTTGGGGTGACCGGGCGGCGTGTTCTTGGCCATGGGCTGCTCCTTCGCGCTGCTGAATCCGTGGTTCAACGCGAGCGAGGCTAGCGGGCCGGCGCCAAGGCGGTCTTGGAAAAATTTCCCCCGGCGCCGGGATCGCTCAGGCGGCCGCGTTCTCGGCTTGCGGGCGGGTGGGATCGAAATAGGACGTCGGGCTGCAACCCGCGAACTGCCTGAAATCGCGGTTGAGATGGGCTTGGTCGTAATAGCCATGGTCCACCGCGATATCGGCCAGATTGACCGGCCGCGAGGCACCCAGCCGATCGATCACCCGGTTGAAACGGATGATACGGCCGAAGGTCTTGGGGGCGAGGCCGACCTGCTCATGGAACCGTTCGATGAGCCGCTTGCGGCTCCAGCCGATGTCGGTCGCCAAGGCACCGATCGCGACATTGCCGCCGCTGCCGTCCAACTGCTTGAGTGCCCAGACAATCTCCGGCGCCGGAACAGGCGCACCTGCGATCCGTTCGGCGATGAACCCGTCGAGGATGGTGAAACGCGTTTCCCAGTCCTTCGCATCGTGCAGGCGCTCGACCAGCCGGCCTGCCTCGCGGCCCAACAGATCCTCGAGCGAGACGACGCGGTTGGCCAGTGAATGCATCGACATGCCCAGGAACCGGTACGCGCCGAGCGGCGTGAAATTGACCTGCAGGCACTGATAACGCCCCAACGCCTCGGTCATCACATGCGTGTCATGGGGGCCGCCGAGGAACGAACCGAACGGCGCCATCGCGCCGCCGGCATTGCCGGGCGATCGAATGCCGAAGGCGGGACCCCAGTTCAGGATGACCGGCAGGAAAGTCTTGGCCGCCTCGGGTCGCAGGACGGGCGACCGCGCATTCTCGACCCAGCCATTGTAGGAGCGATGAACCTGCTCGCGCAGGCGCGGATCGGGCCGCGCGCGAAGCAGCTCCCACTCACCATTCTCGGCCTGATGACGCAAAATCTGCATGCGGGGCGCTCGGATATCGCAGGGGACAGAGCCCGGATTTGCCCTATCCTAAATGAAGGCCCAGCCTCGGAGCCAGGGATTGCAGCGCGGTTCTCCTGCGCCGAAGCCCGACGCCTCCTTCGCATTCGGCATCAAGGAGAGAGCCACCATGCAGAATCATCCCGCCCTCCAGCCTGGGGCGACCGCCGTCATCACGGGTGCTGCCAGCGGCATCGGACTGGCGGCGGCCAAGCGCTTCGCCTCGCTCGGCATGAAGGTCTGCCTCGCGGATCTCGGCGGCGAGCGCCTCGACCGGGCGGCGGCCGAGGTCGCGGCGCTTGCCCGCGGCGGCAAAGCGGATCTGCGCGCGATCCCGACCGATGTCAGCAAGCTCGAGGAGGTGCAGCGCCTGAAAGACACCGCCTTCCGGGAGTTCGACGGGGTGGCGATCCTGATGAACAATGCCGGCATCGGCAGCGGCGGCGGACCCTGGAAGAATTACGATCGCTGGCGCCGGCTGCTCGACGTCAATCTCTGGGGCATCATCAACGGCGTTCAGACCTTCGCGCCCGCCATGATCGCGCAAGGGAAGCCGGCCGCGATCGTCAATACCGGCTCCAAGCAGGGCATCACCACGCCGCCCGGCGATACGGCCTATAACGTCACCAAAGCCGGCATCAAGGTGCTGACCGAGGGCCTCGCCCATGAGCTTCGCAACATCGAGGGCTGCCAGATCACCGCGCATCTGCTCATCCCGGGCTTCACCTTCACCGGCATGACGGATGCAGCCGAGAAGCCGCCTGCCGCCTGGACCGGCGACCAGGTGATCGATTTCATGCTGCAGAGCCTGGCGCAGGGCGACTTCTACATCCTCTGCCCCGACAACGACGTCACCCGCGCCATCGACAACAAGCGCATCCAATGGGCGGCCGAGGACATCATCAAGAACCGCCCGGCCTTGTCGCGCTGGCATGCCGACTACAAGGACGCCTTCGCCGCGTTCATGCAAGGCGGAGACAAATGACATGCGCTACGAACTCTATTACTGGCCGGCGATCCAGGGACGCGGCGAGTTCGTCCGGCTCGCTCTCGAGGAGGCGGCCGCCGACTATGTCGATGTGGCCAGCCAGTCGGGCGCGCGTGGCGGCGTGCCGGCGCTGCTGCGATTCCTGGAGGGCCGTGCCATCGAGCATCCGCCTTTCGCGCCGCCCTTCCTGAAGGCGGGCCGCCTGGTGATCGGCCAGACGGCGAACATCCTGCTCTATCTGGGTGAGCGGCACGGGCTGGCGCCCGAGACTGAATCCGGCCGGCTCTGGACCCATCAGCTCCAGCTCACCATCGCCGATCTCGTGCAGGAAGTTCACGACGCGCATCATCCGATCTCCACCAACCTCTATTATGAGGATCAGCGGCTGGAAGCGAGGCGGCGCGCCCATGATTTCGTCCGAACGCGCGCACCCAAATATCTCGGCTATTTCGAGAAGATGCTGACGCGCGGCAAGAAGGGCGCGAGCTATGTCGCGGGCCCGCAGCTGACCTATGCCGATCTGTCGCTGTTCCAGATCATCGAGGGTCTGCGCTATGCCTTCCCGCGCGCCATGGCGCGGATCGAGCGCAAATGCGGCCGCGTGGTCGATCTGCATGACCGGGTCGCCGCGCGTCCGCGGATCGCCGCCTACCTCGCCTCCAACCGGCGGCCGCCCTTCAACGAGGAAGGCATTTTCCGGCACTATAAGGAACTCGACGTCTGATCGTGATCCCGCCGCCCTCGCGAAGGGCGGCCGACAAGGAGACGCTATGAAGGCCGACGAACGCAACGCCGAGCAGGTCGAGTTCTGGAACGGACCCGGCGGGCGCCACTGGATCAAGCTGCAGGAGAGCTGGGATATCGTGCTCGGGCCGGTCGCCATGGCGATCTTCGAGCGCGCCGCGGTGCGGCCGGGTGAACGGGTGATCGATATCGGCTGCGGTTGCGGCGGCACCACGATCGAGCTCGGCCAGGCGGTCGGCCGCACCGGCGAGGTGCTGGGTCTCGATATCTCGGCGCCGATGCTGGCGCGCGCCAACGAACGCCGGCCGGCGGGCATGCCGATCGAGTTCCTGCAGGCCGACGCGACCACCCATGCCTTGCCCACCGGCCATTTCGACCTGCTGTTCTCGCGCTTCGGTGTGATGTTCTTCGCCGAACCTGCCCGCGCTTTCGCGAATTTGCGACGCGGCCTGAAACCCAACGGCCGCCTTGCATTCTCCTGCTTCCGCGATTCCAAGGATAATCCCTGGATGATGGTGCCGCTCAAGGC
>NZ_JBOHKS010000153.1:0-50395 GCF_050729195.1 Hypericibacter sp. | reverse complement strand
GAAGTGGAGACGGTGATCGACGCGCTGCCGGGTGTGGCCGAATCGGCCGTGATCGGCGTGCCCCATGCCGATTTCGGCGAGGCCGTCGTGGCGGTGGTGGTGGCCAAGCCTCATGCGGCGCTGGCCGAACGCCAGATCGCCGACGCGACACGCGAGCATCTGGCCGCTTACAAGACGCCCAAGGCGGTGTTCCTGGTAAAGGAGCTGCCGCGCAACACCATGGGCAAGGTCGAGAAGGCCAAGTTGCGCGACACCTACAAGACCACCTTCGCGCAAGCGGCAGCGGTACCGTGACGGTGCCATCAATTTGCCCCGGAAACCGGGGTAAGAATCCGGTCGCGCATCGTTAGAGTGGCGCGAAGGGCCCCGCCGGCGGGCCCCTGGAGTGGCCGGCATAGCGGAGCGATCATCATGGCGGCGCCTCTGATCGGCGGCATCCTGGACCAGATCATCGAAGCGGGCCGGCGGTTGTTGTCGCAGCAGAGCAGCGCGGCCGCGGCGAGCGCCGAGCTCGACGCGCTCTGCGCCCGTGTGCTGGCGCGGCGCGGCGAAGCGACGGCGCTCGCATCGGCGAGCGAGCTCGCGGCCCGGCTCGGGCATCTGACGCCGGCCGAGGAGACGCGCTTCTTCCAGATCCTGGCGACGCGCTTCGGCGCCGACCGCGAGAAGATCCTGGCCGCCGCCGAGGCCTATCGCAAGGAGGCCAGCCCCGCCCATCTGCGCCGGCTGGGCGAGGCCGTCGAGGCGCCGCGCCAGGAGCTGCTGCGCCGGCTCAACATGGCGCCCGGCGGCACCCGCGCCATCGTGAATTTGCGCGAGCGGCTGCTGGGACGTCTTGCCGAAGATCCGGCCTTGCGCGCCGTCGATGCCGATTTCCAGCATCTGCTGGGCTCCTGGTTCAATCGCGGCTTCCTCTATCTCGAGCGCATCGATTGGAACTCGCCGGCCTCGCTCCTGGAGAAGATCAAGCGCTACGAGTCCGTGCATGAGATCGCCAACTGGTCGGACCTGCGCCGGCGCCTGGCGCCCGATCGGCGCTGCTTCGCCTTCTTCCATCCGGCGCTGAAGGACGAGCCGCTGATCTTCATCGAGGTGGCGCTCGGCCGCGAACTGGCGGCCTCGATCCAGCCGATCATCGATCCCAACGCCTCGGCCCTCGATCCGGCGACGGCGACCCATGCGATCTTCTTCTCGATCAACAATTCGCTGAACGGCCTGCGTGGCATCTCCTTCGGCAATTTCCTGATCAAGCAGGTGGTGGTCGAGCTGCAGCGCGAGCTGCCGCAGCTCAAGACCTTCGCCACCCTCTCGCCGATCCCCTCCTTCCGCAGCTGGCTGGGCTCGGTGCTCGCCGGCAAACCGGCGCTGGATCTCGACCCTGCCGAGCAGGAGGCTTTGGTGGAGCTGCTGCAGAAGAGTTCGGTCGACGCGACGGATCTGGCGCCCTTGCGCGACGCCCTGACCGGCCTCTGCGCCCGCTATCTCGGCGGCAGCCTCGGCGGTCCGCGACCCGCCGATCCCGTCGCCCGTTTCCATCTCGGCAATGGCGCGCGGCTCGAGCGGATCAACTGGCTGGGCGATGTCTCGCCCAAGGGGATGCAGCAATCCTTCGGCATGCTGGTGAATTACTACTACGATCTCGATAATCTGGAGCTCAATCACGAGGCCTTCGCCGAAGAGGGCAAGGTGGCGCTCTCCAAGGAACTGGCGCGCCTCGCCGCCGCCAAGCCGCGGCCGAAGGCGCGACCCAACGACAAGACGCCGGCGATCGTCACCGGACGCTGAACGAGACATTTCACGGGGGACTGACATTTCATGACCAGCACGGATGAACTCGTGCGGCTGACCGCCTGCGCAGCGGTCGATCTGCTCAAGCGCGGCGAGGTCTCGCCGCTCGACCTGGTCGAGGCTTCATTGGCGCGGATCGCCGCCGTCAATCCCGCGGTCAACGCCATGGTGACGCTGGCGCCGGAGCGCGCGCGCGAACAGGCAAAGCGCATGATGGCGCAAAAGCAGAAGCCGGCCGACGAGCGCGGCTGGCTGGCGGGCCTGCCCTTCGCGGTCAAGGATCTGAACGATCTGGCGGGCGTGCGCACCACCTACGGCTCGCCGATCTTCGCCGATAATGTGCCCAAGCGCTCCGACATCATGGTGGAGCGGCTCGAGGCCAATGGCGGCATTCCCATCGGCATGAGCAACACGCCCGAGTTCGGCGCCGGCGCCAACAGCTTCAACGAGGTGTTCGGCGAGACGCTCAATCCCTGGAACACCAGCCTCAATGCCGGCGGCTCCTCGGGCGGCTCGGCGGTGGCGCTCGCGACCGGCCAGGTCTGGCTCGCGACCGGCTCCGACCTGGGCGGTTCGCTGCGCACGCCGGCGAGCTTCTGCTCGGTGGTGGGCTTGCGGCCGAGCCCGGGCCGCGTGGCGGCAGGGCCGGGCGAGACCCGCTTCGACACGCTCTCGGTCAATGGACCGATGGGACGCAATGTCGAGGACACGGCCCTGATGCTCGACGCCATGGCCGGGTGGCATATCGAGGATCCGCTCTCGCTCGAAGCGCCGGCCGTGGGGTTCCGCGAGACTGCGCGCCAGCTCAAAGTTCCAAAGCGCGTCGCCTTCTCGACCGATCTCGGCATCACGCCGGTAGCGCCCGAGACCCGCGCCATCTGCAAGGCGGCGGCCGAACGCTTCGCGGCCATGGGCGCCACGGTCGAGGAAGCCTGCCCCGATTTCCATGGCGTCCCGCAAGCCTTCCAGACGCTGCGCGCGGTCGATTATGCGGCGACCATGAAGCCGCTCTATGACCGCCACCGCGACAAGCTCAAGCCCGACGTGATCTGGAACATCGAGCGCGGCATGAAGCTGGAGATCGAGGAGATCGGCAAGGCGCTGCTGCGGCGCGGCCGGCTCTATGGCCAGATCGCCGAGTTCTTCCAGACCTACGATATCCTGATCGCGCCCGCCGCCTGCACCCCGCCGCTCGACGTCAAGATCCGCTGGGTGCGCGAGGTGGACGGGCAGAGCTTCGATAACTATGTCGAGTGGCTGAAGATCGCGAGCGTCGTCACCATGACCTCCTGCCCCTCGATCGCGGTGCCAGCCGGCTTCACCGCCGACGGCAGGCCGGTGGGTGTCCAGATCGTCGGGCGCCCACGCGGCGAAGCCGCGCTGCTCTCGGCCGCGGCGGCTTTCGAGGAAGCGACCGGCTTGGCCAAGCTGACGCCGATCGAGCCAAGGGTCGGGCCGGCCTTCCAGCACTGATCCCGCCGCAAGCTCAGTTCGAGAGATCGCCATCCATGGCAGACGAAAGGCGCTCCAGTATGGAGGCGCCCTTTCGTCGAAGTTCCTGGAATCGACCTTGACCGACGCCACCCATCCTCCCGCCATCGAGCTACGCCGCCTCCAACTGGCCTTCGGCGCGAATCCGATCCTGTCGGACATCGACCTGTCGGTTGCGGCCGGAGAGCGCCTCGCTTTGATCGGCCCTTCGGGGTCGGGGAAAACGACGCTGCTGCGTTGCGTCAACGGGCTCGATCGGCCCGACGAGGGCGAGGTGTTGATCTTCGGCGAGCTGCTGGCGCGCCAGGGGCGGTCGCGGGTCCAGGCCCGGCGGCGGATGGGCATGATCTTCCAGCACTTCAATCTCTACTCGATGAAGACGGTGCTGGAGAATGTGACTCTGGCGCCGATCGCGGTCGGCGGCCTGAAGAAGGCGGAGGCCGAGCGCGTGGCGCGCGCCTGTCTCGGCCGCGTCAATGTGGCGATGCTAGCCGACAAATATCCCTTCCAAATTTCCGGCGGCCAGCAGCAGCGTGTCGCTATCGCCCGGGCGCTCGCCATGCAGCCGAAGATCCTCCTGCTCGACGAACCGACCTCGGCGCTGGATCCGGAGTTGGTGCAGAGCATGCTCGAGTTGATCCAATCGCTGGCCGGCGACGGCATGACGATCCTCTGCGTGACGCACGAGATCAATTTCGCGCGCCGGCTGGCCGACCGGATTCTGTTCATGGCCGAGGGCCGGATCCTGGAATCCGGAAATCCGGACGAGCTGCTCGACCGACCACGCTCCGAACGGCTCAAATCTTTCCTGGCGGCGCTAGGCTCGTAGCGCGCTCAGGCCGAAGCGATCACAGGATAGGTCTCGGCTGCGGCCCTGGCCGGCGCAGGCGCGAGGGTGAGCGCGGCCGCAACCTAAGCTCGGGCGACAGCCAGCGCTCGGCCATGCCGACCACACGCGTCAGCACGAAGATCAGCAAAAGATAGATGATTCCGGCCGAGATCAGCGGCGTGAAAGGATCGTAGGTGTTGAAATAAACCGAATTGGCCGAGGCCATCAGGTCGATAATCGTGACCATGCTGGCAGCCGAGGTGCCCTTGAGCACGAACACCACCTCATTGCCATAGGCTCTGAGGGCAATGCGTGCCGCATGCGGCATGACGATCGAGCGGAACAAGCGAAGCCGGCCGAGGCCGGCGACCTCGCCCGCCTCGATCTCGCCACGCGGCACGGCACGCAAGGCGCCGGCCAGGATCTCGGCGACATAGCCGGCGGAGTTGAGCGACAGCGCCAGCACCGCACAGACATAGGGTTCGCTCAGCAAAATCCAGAGCGGCGAGTACCGCAGGAAATCGAACTGCGGCAAGCCGTAATAAATGAGATAGAGCAGCACCAGCAGCGGCGCGCCGCGAAAGACGAAGATGAAGCCATAGCCGAACCAACGGGCCGGGGCGAAGCGACTGTTGCGGGCGAACGCCACGGGCAGCGCGATGAGACCGCCGCCGAGGAGCGACATGGCGAAGAGCTTCAGGGTCTCGATGGTGCCCTGCGCCAGCAATGGCAGGCCGGCAAGGAAGGTGTCGAGGGAGAACATCAGGCCCCTCGCGCCGCAGCCAGATGTCGGAACAGCCGGCGATCGATCGCGTACTGGACCGCCATGGTCACCGCCGACAGCAACAGATAGGCGACCAGCACCGCGAGGTAGAAAGTGAAGAACTGCTTGGTGTTCTCGCCGGCTGTTCCGGCCGCCCGCACAAGATCCTCGAGTCCGATCGCGGAGACGAAGGGCGTGTTCTTGACCACCACCATCCACATGTTGCAAAGGCCGGGAAATGCATAGCGGACGGCGATCGGCAGGATCACCAGCCGGAACACATGCCAGCGGCTCATGCCCAGGGACCGCGCCGCCTCGACCGCGCCGCGCGGTACGGCGAGGATCGCGCCTTTGAACACCTCGCTGGTATAGGCGCCCTGGATCAGGCCCAGCGCCGCCACGCCCGCCCAGAAGGCGCTGACCTCGACATAGCCCTGAATGCCCAGGAGCGAGAGCAGGCCGCCCAGCGCGAAGGAGCCGCCGAAATAGAAGAGGAAGATCACCAGCAGCTCGGGCACGCTGCGCAGCACGACGCCGTAAGCGCCGAGCAACCATCGGACCAAACGACCGCCATAGAGCTCGCCCATGGCGCAAAGGAGACCAAACAAGGAGCCGAAGATGAAGGAGAGCGCGGCAAGCTTCAGCGTGAGGACGCCGCCGCGCAGCAGCTCGTCGCCCCAACCGGGCCCATAGGCGAACAGTGACGACAGATCCATCGGTCCCAATCTTGCAATCGCGGCTGGCGCGAAGGTCAGGCTTGCGATCCTCGGGATCCGGTCGAACGGCCCGCTGATCGAACGGGTGGCCGGCCCCGTATCAGGACCGGCACACCCGCCCCATCAGTTTACCAGTTCTGATCGGCGCGAACGCTCATGCTGCCGAAATATTTCTGCGAGATCTTGTCGAACGTGCCGTCCTGATAGAGCGAACGGATCGCGTCGTCGATCTTCTGGCGCAAGGCGCCGTCGCTCTTGCGGAACACGGCGCCGGCCCCGACGCCGAAGATCGCCTTGTCCTTGAGCTCGGGGCCCACGAATTCGAACGCCTGGCCCTCGGGCGTCTTCAGGAATTCGGCGCCGGCCAGCTGCTCGTTGAAGGCCATGTCGATGCGGCCGGTGACGAGATCGGCATTGATCTGATCGATCTTGTCATAGCCGCGAATCTCGACCACGCCGTCATATTTCGCCTTCAGATATTTCTCCTGCGTGGCGCCGGCATAGACACCGACCTTCTTGCCCTGAAGGCCCGCATTCGAAATCTCGATCCCCGAATCCTTATGCGCGATGAAGCGATAGGGTGTGTCGTAATAGGGCAGCGAGAAATCCACCGCCTTCTTGCGCTCCTCCGTGATCGACATCGAGGAGAAGATCATATTGTATTTGCCGGCCAGCAGCCCGGCGATCAGCCCGTCGAAATCCTGCTTGACCCATTCGCATTGCAGCTTCGCCCGCTCGCAGACGGCATTGCCCAGATCGATCTCGAATCCGGTGATGGTTCCGTCCGCCTCGGTCTTGCTGAAGGGCGGGAAGGAAGCCTCCGTCGCGACCTTGATCGTCTCCGCGGCCGCATGGCCTGGCGCGGCGATGACCGCCGCCAGAACCGTTGCCAGCGCAACGCCCATCAAACCCCGAACCGCCATGTTCGCCTCCTGTTCCGATGTGGCGTGCGCATGTTCGACAGCGCCGCCGCTTGTTTCTTTCGCCTGCCATGGAACCGCGATCCCGGGCGCGGTTGCATTGCCATGTGTCTAAATCCAGTTCGTGGTTCCGCAAACCGATGGGCAAGTTCGGGGCTTCCTGAACCGGTCAGGGTGAGAAGGGTTCCGCGATATAGAGCAGATCCTCGCCCGGTAGAACCGGCCCACGACGCGCGGCCGCAACCACGATGCCCGATGACGTCGCCTTGACCTCCTGTCGGGCCAGATTGCCGGACTCCAATTGATAGAGATCGGCAACCGGTTGCCCCCGCTCGACCTCGTCGCCGAGCCAGCAGCGGGGCAAGAAATGCCCTTTCACCGGGGCCGCCAGATAATGTTCCGCGCGGGCCAGCAGCAGCAGCCGGGAACGGCTCTGGGCCACGAGCCGCGCCGCCGGGTCTTTCAGTACACCGAAATGGTGCAACAGGTTACGCAACCCGTCGCGCGCCACCTGCATCGAGGCGGGCGTCACCCGGCCGGCGCCGCCGATCTCGGAGGAGATGGCAAATTTTCCCAGCTCGCGAGCGGCGCCTTCCAGGGTCCCGCGATGCGGCATCGCGCCCTCGGCCTTCACCTCGTCGAAGACGATCGCATAGGGCGCGTCGAACGCCATCAGGGCCGGCAATCCCGCCCTCAGTTCCGGGCTGCCGGGACGACCCTGGAGGTTGGAGCTCAGCACGAACTCCATAGCCTCGCCGCCCGAATGGATATCGATGGCGATCTCCGCGCGGGCAATGAGCGCACCCGTCACGAAGCGCGCGATGGCAGCGCTCGGGCCCTCGCCCGCAAGGCCGGGAAAACGGCGATTGAGATCGGCGTCATCGATCGGCGATCGCCGCATCCCCGCGAGACAGGCCGGCCGGTTGAGCGTCGGTGCGATCATCAGCAGGCCTGAGACCCGGGTCGGTTCCAGCCGATGGATCAGCTCGGTGGCGGCGATCTGTCCCTCGAACTCGTCGCCATGCGTGCCGCCGGTGACGAGGACCGACGGTCCGCTGCCATGACGGCAGATCACCAGCGGCCATACCATACGCTGCGGTCGATCGCCTTGGCGATAATCGAGCTGGACCCAGTAGCGGCGCAGGCCGTCGCTCTCGAAATCCAGCTGCTCCGGCGTCGCATCGAACCATGGCTGATCAGACATGGCTGCTTCCTCGATTTCATCGACCGGCCTTCGCCGATCTTCTGCCTGGGCTTTCTTGCATAGCCGGATCGAACAGCCCATGATCTTTCATCGAAACTTGTTTCGGGTCGGACGAAGCGACGATCCGGCTTGACGGAATGGCGACAGGACGTGGACGCGACATGATCGGCCGGCTCAGCGACATCGATTTGAGGCTGCTCAGGATTTTCGTCGCCGTCGTCGAATCCGGCGGCTTCTCGCTCGCCTCCGCCCGGCTCAATGTCTCGGAATCGACCATCAGCTCACATATGTCGGACCTGGAGAAGCGGCTGGGCATGCGGCTTTGCGAGCGCGGCCGGGCCGGATTCCGCCTGACCGACGATGGCGAAGAGGTCTATCGCGCCACGACCGAGCTGCTCGAAGGGGCGACGCGGTTTCGCGACCGCCTCGCCACCTTGCGCTCCGATCTGGGCGGCACCCTCAAATTCGGCCTGCCCGACGCCATCGTCACCAATGCCAAGGCCGGTCTGGTGGAGTGCCTGCAGCGTTATTGCGAAAGGGCGCCCGAGATCTCGCTGCAGATCCATATCCTGACGCCGCGCGAACTCGAGCATGGCGTGCTCAACGGTTCCCTGCATCTGGCTGTGGCCCCGGAACATCGCCGGGTCAGCGGCCTCGAATATGTGCCTCTGTTCATCGAGCATAATTATCTCTATTGCGGGCGTGGCCACCCCTTCTTCGACCTCACCGACGAGGCGATCGGTCCAGACAGGCTCGATGCGGCCAATCGTATTTCGCGCGGCTATCTGGAGCGGTTCGACGAGGAGTTCTTCTCGACGCCGACGCACCGCGCCGTGGTGCATCAGATCGAAGCGGCGGCGCTCTTGATCCTGACCGGCCGCTTCATCGGCTTCCTGCCGGATCATTATGCGGCGGAGTGGGTCGCCGAGGGCCGCATGCGACCGATCAAGCCGGATGCGATCGAGTTCCGATCCCCCTTCACCATCATCACCCGACGCGATGCCGATGCGAGCCAGAGGGTCTCGACCTTCATCCGCGAGATGCGCCAGGCCCTGGCCGATATCTGAGCGTCAGGCGCCAGCACCGATCCCGGCCACGACATCGACCTCGATCCTGGCATCGATCGTGAGCTGCGCCGCCATGGTCACACGCGCCGGCGGGTTCTTGGGGAACAGCGTCTTATAGACGGCATTGAACTGATCGAAATCGCCCGAATCGGACAGGACGACGTTCACCTTCAGGATATCGGCCAGGCTGCAGCCCGCGCTCGCCAGGACCTTCTCGATATTGCGGAAGGTCTGGAGGGTTTCGGCAGCGATGCCGCCGGACACGATGCGATCCTCGTCATCGAAGGCGACCGTGCCGGAGACGAAGACCAGATCGCCGAACCTGACGGCGAGCGAAATCGGCAGTCCTTCGCTATTGGCGCCGCCGATGACCTGCTTGCGTTTCGATGCCGGGCTCATGGATATCCTCGCGATGGGTTGGGCGAACCAGTGACGGTTTCGCCCAGGATGAAGCGCTGCGACTGGGCGAGCGTGAGTGGAAGTGCGCGAAAGCCGCGCAGCAGGTCGCGCCGGGCCGCTTCCGACAACCGGCTCAAGGGTGGGCGCATCGGCAACCAGCCGGCATCGCCGGTCTCCGCCGCCAGGATCTCCTTGAGCGCCTCGGTAACCGGATATTTCAACAGCAACCCCGACCAGAGGCCCTGCAGCGCGCGCTGATGCGCCTCGATGGCGGGGCCGCCTTCCTGCCAGCCTTCATGGATTTCGGCCAGCAGCCGCGCCGCGATATTGGCGCCGGCCGTGATCGAGCCGGCACCGCCGGCGCGCAGCAGGGGCAGCAGCAGATCGTCGTCGCCGGTGAAGACCGAGAGCTGGGGAAACCGGGCGACGATCGCTTTGGTGTTCTCGAAATCGCCCGAGCTGTCCTTCATTCCCGCGATCTGGCGCGGCCAAGCGGCGAGAAGCCGCTCGATCAGGCCGGGCCGGACGGGAACCGCCGACATGGCCGGGAAATGATAGAGATAGAGTCGGACGGCCTCGCCTGAGGCCTCGACAATGCGCGCATAGGCGGCGAAGAGACCATCCTCGCCAACCTCCTTGAAATAGAAGGGCGGCACGACCAGAACCCCGAGACAGCCGCGCTCGGTCGCATGGCGGCTCAGGCGGGCGGCGTCGGCTACCGCCGCGGCCCCCGTCCCGACCAGAATCCGGTTCGCCGGGACTCCATCCTCAATCAGCCGGTCCAGCGCCGCGATCCGTTCCTCGGTTGCGAAGGACGCAAACTCGCCGGTGGTCCCGAACGGCACCACGCCATGGCAGCCATGGTCGAGCAACCAATGTGCCAGCCGCGCGAAACCCTGGCGGTGGATCGCGCCCTCCGCTTCCTGCGGCGTCAGCATCGCCGCGAACACACCCGCCACCATGATCACCTCGACTCCCGAGGGCAAATACCGCCTCAGGTCCAATATGATCGCGACTTTCACCGGGGCGCGGCGCCTGGAACATGGCAGATGCGTCAAGTGAACTTCAGGGCTCGGGGATTGGAGCGGGCGCGAGCGGCTTACCGGGCGCGCTTTCCAAGTTCATATCGAGACATGCCCATTTTTCTCTGGTGGCCGGCGGCGATGATCGCCCGCAACGACCCTCGATCATTGGAGAAGAGCCTGCCATGAACCCCACCCCGCAGGATCCCGCCGGCACCGGCGCGGTCTTCCGCCATTTCGGCGTTGTCCCCGTCATCAATGCCTGCGGCATCTATACCGATCTCGGCGGCTCGCGACTGTCGCCGCGGGTCTGGGCGGCGATGACGGAGACCAATCGCCATTTCGTGAGGATGACCGATCTGCTCGACCGGACCGGCGAGCGCATCGCCGATTTACTGGGAGCCGAAGCAGCTCGTGTCACGCCGGGGGCCGCCGCCGCCATCATGCTCGGCACCGCCGCCTGCATGGCCGGCGCCGACGGCAACCGGTCGCAGCAGCTTCCCGACACCCACGGCATGAAGTCGGAGGTGCTGATCCAAGCCGGCCATCGCTACAAATATGACCGGCAGACCATCATGACCGGCGCGCGGCTGATCGAGATCGGCAGCGCCAACGGCACGCGGGTCGATCAGTACGAAGCGGCGATCACCGAGCGCAGCGCGATGATCCTCCATCCCGCCCATCTGGATGGGAAGCCCGGGACGCTTTCCCTGGAGCAGGTCGCCGCGATCGCACGCCGGCACGGCGTCCCAATCCTGGTCGATGCCGCTTACATGAATTACCCTACCGACATCATGGGCGCCTATCTCGGGCAGGGCGCCGATCTGGTGGCGATCAGCGCCAAATATTTCGGCGGCCCCAATGCCGGGGGCTTCATCATGGGGCGCAAGGATCTGGTGGCGGCCGTCGCCAATGTGCATTTCACCCGCTACGAGTCCGGGCAATATCTCAAATATGGCCGCCCCTTGAAGATGGACCGGCAAATCGTGGTCGCGGTCGCGGTGGCGCTGGAGGAATGGCTGGCCATGGACCATGAGGCGCGCTTCGCGAATTATGTCCGACAGGTCGGGCTGCTGAAAGCGAAGCTCACGGGGCTGCGCAGCCTGTCCCTGGCGCCGATGAACTTCACCATGGACGAACGTCTCATTCCGGAGCCGGTGAATTGCCTGCTGGTGGGTTTCGACAAGGCTGGCTTCGGCCTGTCGGCGGCAGAAGCCGCCGAGGCGCTCAAGAACGGCACGCCCAGCATCATGACGGTTCTGGAGGGCGACAAGCTCGCCATCGTCATGGACGTGCTCGAAGATGACGAGGTCGGGCTGATCGGCGACCGGATCCGCGCCTTGGCGCGCGGGTGAGCCGCTAGCCGGCCGCGCGCAGCAGCGTCGACACCGTCTGGCCGAGCACGACCGGATCGACCGGCTTCGGCAGGAAGGCGCTGACCTTGGCGCGCGCAGCCGCGGTCTCGACCGTGCTGTCGGCGTAGCCGGTGCAGAGAATGCAGGGGAGGTCGGGCCGGCGGCCGCGCAGCTTCGCGATCATCTCGAGGCCCGACAGGACCGGCATGTTCTGGTCGGTGATGACGAGGTCCCACAAAGCAGGATCGTCCTCGAAGGCCTCGATCGCGTCCTGGGCCCGGGTCGCGACCGCGACCTCATAGCCCAACCGCTCCATCGAGGCGGCGACCATGTCGCCGAAATCGTCGTCATCGTCGACCACCAGGATGCGCCGGCGCCCGCCCGCGAGGCGCGCGGGCCGCGCGCGCGCCATTGCCGGCCGCCCAGCCGAGGCCTCCGGCAGCCAGATACGGAAATCGGTGCCTTCGCCCGGCCGGCTGGTCACGGCGATGGCGCCCCCCAGCCCGGCGACGATCCCCTGCACCACCGGCAGGCCGAGGCCGGTGCCGTGGCCCGCGGGCTTGGTGGTGAAGAAGGGATCGAAGATCCGCTCCAGCACCGCGCGCGACATGCCCATGCCGGTGTCGCGCACACCGATGCGGATATAGTCGATCGTCCGGTCGATCGTGCCGGCGACCAGTCGACAACCCGCCGGCGTCTCGGCCACCGGCCCGGCCTGCCCGAGCTCGAGCGCCACCTCGGCGCCGGACTGGCCGCTGGCCTCGATCGCCACCGAGCCGGTGCGGCCCAGCAGCGCGTCGCTGGCATTGACGCAGACATTGACCAGCACCTGGCCCAGCTGCGCCGGGTCGCCGTCGATCGCGAGATCGGGAGCCGCGGTCTGCGATTCGACGCGCGTGGTGTTGGGCAAGGTCGCGCGCAGCAGCGCCACCGTTTCGTCGAGGATCGGCGCCAGCGGAATCCGCTGCGCCTGGGTCTCCTTGCGTCGCGAGAAAGCCAGGATCTGCTGGATCAGCTGCTTGGCGCGCGTCGAGGCGGTCAGGATGCGTTCGCCATAAAGGTGGATGTCGGAATTGTCGGGCGTGTCTTCGACGATGAAGCGCGCGAAGCCGGCGATGGCGCCGACGATATTGTTGAAGTCATGCGCGACGCCGCCCGCGAGGCGCCCCAGCGCATCCATCTTCTGCGCCTGGGTCAGATGCGCCTGCACCTGGCGCAGCTCGGTGATGTCGGTCATGGCGATGCCATGGGCGATGGCCTTGCCCGCCCCGTCGATCACCGGGAAGGCCGAGACCAGGATGTCATGGGCCCTGCCGTCGGCCAGCGGCGCATTGATCTCGCGCGTGACCAGGGCCGATTTGGTCTCGGCCTCCTGCTGCAGCAGCCGCAGCGCGCGCTGGCTCTCCACGCTCCAGCCGGCTTCCGACAGCATGATGCCCTCGGGCAGCTCCTCGAGATCCTGCCGCGCCGCGCCGAACCAGCGCGCCACCGTCTCGTTCACCACCAGCAGCCGGCCTTCGGATTTGAGCACCACGCCGATCGGCATGTTGTCGAGCACGGCGCGGAAGCGCTGTTCCTGCTCGCGCAAACGCCGCTCGCCCAGCTGGCGTTCCAGTTCCGCCGCCGCGCGCGGTGCCAGCGCGCTCAACACCACCCGCACCAGATCCGGATTGGTCATGGGCAGGCGCGACAGGAGCACGAGGACGCCGATGGGCGTTCCGGCGCTGTCGCGCAAGGGCGTGCCGGCATAGCCTTCCATGCGATGCTGCGAGAACACCGAATCCTCCGGATAGAGATCGGTGATGCCGGCGGCCTGGATGAGGAACCCCTCCTTCATGACCCGCTCGGAAGGCGTGCCGGCCAGCGTGTAATGAGATGCCGGCTGCACATTCATCCGGTCATGCCAGGCGAGGAAGATGGCGTTCTGCCCGGTCGGATCGGGAGCGGCCACGAAGGCGACATCGGCCTCCAGGCGCTCGACCAGATGGCGGACCAGCGCCTGGAAATAACCCTCGCCGACGGCATGGGCGACGCCGCCCACGATCGCGTCCAAGGCCGATCCGGTCTCGACCTGGCTCGTCAGATCCTTGCCGGCCCCCCGGAAGCCGACCAATTGCCCGGATTCGTCGTGGACCGGCTTGCCGCTGACCATGAAGTGGACCATGCGGCCGGTCTTGTCATGCCGGGCCTGGAGAACCTTGTTGCGAAACGGCTCGTGACGCTCGAAATGCTCGAGCACGTCGAGCCAGGCGCCGTCCATCTGCCGCGCCGGTCTCACATTCCTCAGGGTCTTCCCCAGATAGTCATCGGCAGGAATCCCGGTGTTGGCGGAAATCTGTGGCGAGACGAAGGTGAAGCGGAGATTCCGATCCATCTCCCAGACCCAGTCCGACGCCAGATCGACCAGATCTTCGAAACGCCGCTGGTTCGCGATCGCCGTTGCTTCGGCGCGCTGACGACTGGCCACCTGCCCCAGCATCCGCTCCACGAGGTAGCGCTGCGAGGCGAGCGCCAGCAGGATCGACGAGGTCAGGCGGAAGCCCGAGCGAATGAGACTGCTGGCCAGGAACCCCGTTTCGGTGCCGGCGATGAGGGGCAAAAGCCCGTAGGAGATGGCCCAGCCCAGGCAGAGCCAGGTGAGGGCGCCGTAGTACCAGTAGCCG
Source organism: Hypericibacter sp. (assembly GCF_050729195.1). Taxonomy (NCBI): domain Bacteria; kingdom Pseudomonadati; phylum Pseudomonadota; class Alphaproteobacteria; order Rhodospirillales; family Dongiaceae; genus Hypericibacter; species Hypericibacter sp. The sequence goes on along the minus strand of NZ_JBOHKS010000153.1, from coordinate 36,178 downwards.
GCCTCGCGCCAGCGCTGGGAAAAGGCCCAGGTGGTGGCGAGCAGCCCGACGATGATGAGGAGGGTCTCGACCATCGTCAGGACGCCTGTCGGCGGCAGGGACGAGCGGAGGCTTGGCAGCAGGGTGACGAGGACGGTGGCGAAGGCTGCCAGCAGGCGCCAGGGGATCGGCCGGCGCGCATATTGCAGTGCACCCAGCAGGAAACCGACCGTGGTCAGGCCGGTGAAAACGTCGACGACATAGGGGGCGCCCTCGAAACTGAAGAAGGGGACGCCAAGGACGTTGGAGACCAGCCCCAGCATATGCAGCAGGCCAAAGGTGCCCAGTGCCGGCTCGGCATGGTCGAGGCGCCACATCAACAGCAGCAAGGCGCCGCTGATGAGGCTGGTCAAGATCAGGAAAAGACTGCCGGCCTCGTAGATATTCATCAGGGTTCCTCGCCCGGCCTTTTTTAGCACCCCCCGGACAAGGACCGCGGCGGGCTGAGGTATGGGGTATTCGCAAGCGCCCTATACCTTCGTATAGTCGAGCTCCTGTTGGCCCCTGGGTTGGCGATGTCCGCTGCAACGGTCCTGATTGCCGACGACCATCCGCTGTTCCGCGCGGCGCTTGCGGATTTGATCCGCCGCACCCCCGAATTCGAGCTGGTGGGGGCGGTCGAGGCTCTCGATCCCGCCCTGTCGTTGCTGGCGGAACGCCCCTGCGACCTGGCGCTCCTCGACCTGCGGATGCCGGGCATGACCGACCTCTCCGTGCTCTTGACCCTCCGGACGAAACATCCGGAGACCAAGCTGGCGCTGATCTCCGGCAATCTCGACAGCGAGGCGGTGTCGGGCGGCCTCAAGAACGGAATTGTCGGCTTCCTGCCCAAATCGTTCGATCCGCCCGTCATCCTGGCCGCGATCAGACTGATTCTTTCCGGCGCCATCTATGTGCCTCACGAGCTGGCGGCGCTGGCCAGCGAGCCGGCATCCTCGCCCTCCGCGGCCGGCGGTGCCGAACCCTCGACCCTGACCGACCGGGAGCGCGAGATCCTGACCATGATGGTGACCGGCGCCTCGCATAAGGAGATCGCCCGGTCGCTCGAGCTGGCCGAGATCACGATCAAGCTCCATGCCCAGCGCATCGTGAAGAAGCTGGGCGTGCGCAACCGCGCGGCCGCCATCGCCAAGGCCGTCCGCGACCGGTTGGTCGATCCAACAATCTGAAACGACTGAAACAATTCGGTCGCCGGCGCTTCCCCATACCGACGCATAATATGCCTCGCGCGTCGCGACTTCGCCGCAATCCCCGCTATGGTCCGCCCCAACGCAAGACCGGGCGCTGCCGCCCCTCAAGGCCGGCGCCCATTCGCGTCTTGTTTCGTATCAACGCCGCGGAGACTGGGACGCGTCTCGGGCCGGATGGGCTCGCGGGGACGATCAGGTTTCTGCCAAAGGCTGGGGAAGAGCCCGTGCAGGATATTCTTGTGGTGGATGACGATCCGTCATTCGCCGACTACATCACGACACTGTTGCGTCGTGACGGCTATCGCGTGGTTTGTGTCGATTCGGGAGAGAAGGCGCTCGAACATCTGTCGACGCATCCCTGCCGCGTCGTCATCACCGACGTGCTGATGCCCGACATGGACGGGATCGAGCTGCTGCGCGAGATCGGCCAGCGCGGCCTCGACGTCGCCGTGATCGGCATCACCGGCGGCGACCTGGATATGAACAACCTCGTCTCGCGCCTGTTCGACGCGATGGGCGCTGCCTTCGTGACGATGAAGCCGATCGAGCCGCAGAAGTTCCTGGCGCGCCTGGCCTATCATGCGGGCCGCGAGCCGGAAGCGGTGGCGTCGCGGCAGGGAGAGGCGTCGGTTCTCCGCTTCAGGCGACCGTAAAGGCCTTCAGCGCCTCGTCACTGACGGTGATGCCGAGGCCGGGCTTGGCCGTACCCTGCAGCAGGAACTCGATATAGCTGCAGGTGGGGGCGATCGCGGCCAGATGCGCCGAGGCCGCGATGCCAATCGACGCGTCCTGAAGCGCCGGCTATCGGCGTGAAGCGCGGATTTCGGCGAGGATGTCCTGAGCCTTGTCGAGCCGCACGTGACCGCCATCCTTCAGACGCGCAACGACCTCCTCGATCTCCTCATTACCGGCGCCAGCCGCGACTGCAACGTTGCGGGCATGCAGCGACATGTGGCCCTTCTGAATTCCCTCGGCAGCGAGCGCCCGCAGCGCCCCGGTATTCTGCGACAATCCCACAGCCACGATGATTTCGGCCAGCTCCTGCGCGCTCTTTACGCCCAGAATTTTGACCGCGGCTTGTGCCACCGGGTGGGTCTTGGTCGCCCCGCCGACCAGGCCAACAGCCATGGGTAGTTCCATCGTACCCACGAGATTGCCGTCTCCGTCCTTCTCGTAATGCGAAAGCGACGTATATCGCCCATCGACCACGGCGTGAGAATGTGCGCCGGCTTCCACCGCGCGGGTATCGTTGCCTGTGGCCAGCACGACCGCGGTGATGCCGTTCATGATGCCTTTGTTATGCGTGGCGGCGCGATACGGGTCGGCGGCCGCAAAGGCGTAGGCATCGATGATGCCGTCGACGACGTCAGGGCCGCCGAGCGCATCCCGGTCATAGACCGCGCGAACGCGCGCGAGTCTCATATCGGCCTTGTTCGAAAGAATACGAAGGCGGACGCGTCCCGCTGCGATTTCGGAAACCAGCGGCGCCAGAGCCTCGGCCATCGTGTTCACAGCATTGGCTCCCATGGCGTCTCTGACATCGACGATCAGGTGGAGCACGACAAAGGTACCCGACGCGCCCTCGACGATCCGGACCTGGATATCCTTCGCGCCGCCGCCCAGTTTTACGAGGAAAGGATCGTGCTCATTGGCGAGATCGAGCAGCTCCTGACGCCGCTCGTAAAGCCGCATGCGAGCGCCTTGCGGATCCTTCGCACCCACCACTTGGACTTGCGAGATCATGATCGGCTGGTTGCTCGACGTGTGAAATCCACCGTGGATCCGCGCAACCGACGCCATGTTGCTGGCCGCCGCGACGACTGACGGCTCCTCGGTCGCCATCGGGACCAGATAGTCGCGGCCGTTGATCGTGAAGTTTGCCGCCACGCCGAAGGGAATCGACAGCGTGCCGATCGCATTTTCGATCATGCGATCGGCGATCGACAGCATCTTCTCGTCAAGCGGCACGATGCTGGCCAAGTCGCTTTCGGCCAAGCCGGAAACTTCCACAATCTTCCTGAAGCGCTCCGAGGGCGAAAGCTTGTAGAACCCCGGAAGACGGCTGTTGATGGACATGAAGGCGGCCTCCCGATCTGTATTTTTCCCGGGAAGTCTAGTTGACCGATGATCGCCCGAACAATGTAGCCGGGTCACACTCCATCAAGCGCTATAGGTGGAATCTTCACAGGAACGACCAGGCACGGAGGCTCAAGATGCATTTACAAGCGCATGCATCCGCAACGCAATGTGAACGTCCAATGCGCGCGACGAATCGGACCAGTCCGGAATGATCTGGCCGATCGTTTCCAGACGCTGCCGCATCGTGTTGACATGGATCCCAAGCCCATCCGCGGCCTTCTGCATGCTTCTCCCGCAATCGAGATAGGCAAGCAACGTTGAGGCCAGCTGGCTCTTACGCCGGGCGTCGTGATCGATGATCGCACCAATCGACGACGTCACGAACAGATCGACGGCATCATCGTCCTTCTTGTTGAACAGGAGGGCATAGATCGACAAGGTCTTCTCGAAGACGACCCGTCCTTTCTGCTTGAGGTTGTGCAGGAAGCCCAAGCATCGGCACAACGATTGATACTCGAACGGAACGCGACCGAGAGAGGCTATCGGACTCGATATCACGATGCTGAACTGCTTACGGAACGCCTCGCTGAGTGCTTCCGAGATTCTGTTGGCGAGCCTATCGGGGTTCGACGCGTTTGTGACAACGACCAGATCGCCATTGAACTCCGCGAAAATCGTGTCGCGGCCGGCCAGAACCGGACGTACGGCCGAAGAAGCCTGACTGGCCGACAGGTCGTTCAATTCGACCAGCATTATCGTGATGGGCCAGGACAGGGAGACGCCGAGAGGCAGTTGCCGCGAGCTTTCGATCGAAAATGGGTCCGCTGTCCCCCGCAGCAGCGCCGAGACGATGTCGGTGACATTTCGGTAAGCCGTCTGGGCGACCCGCTCGAGCGACAACAGAACGATACCGGTGACGATCGCGCTTCGCTCGAGGGTCCGTGTCTCGGAGGCCGAAAGATCCCTGCTTCGGGTGAACAGAAGGGCTCCAAGGCGCGCGGACCCGCCCATCACCGCCGCTATCACGGTTACGGGGTCATCGATGCTGGTAAGTTGCACCGACCGGCCAAGGCGGTCGCTCTCACGCACCGCCTTGGCGAGAGCCTCGTCGGTGACCCGATCGGGGAGACTCCCGCAAATGACCTTCCTGCGCTCGTCTATCACGCAAGCCTGCCCCCGCAACAGATTTGACACCCGCTTTGTCAGATCCTCGAGCGAGCCGCCCCGTGCGATCAATTCGGTCAGTTGCTCGTGCGCAATCGCCGCTTCCTCGATGTCGTCGGCCTTCGCCTTGAGAGCGGCGTTGGCTTCCTTGGCCATTCGCAAGGCGCGCCGCGCTTCCTCCAGCAAGCGCGCGTTCTCGATCGCCAAGGCGGCAAACGTCGCGAGCGAGGACAGAACCGCCATTTCCTGGAACGTATAGGAACGCACATAACGATCGCCGACGAAGAGCACGCCGATGACCTGAGCTTCGCGCTCCAGGGGTATGCCTAATATGGAGACGATCCCCTCGCTGCTGATCGCCCGATCGATGTCGCTGTCGTGATCGAAATTCTTGTCGGTGGAATAGTTGCTCGAATAGAACGGGTGTCTCGTCCTGGCGGCGCTTCCACACACCCCGATATTTCTCGGCACGCGGATTCTGGCGAAATCCTGTGAAACCACGCCCTCGGTCGCCCGCACATAGAAGTCGCCGCGCTCCTCATCTGCCGCCGAAAGGTAGGCAATATCGCTACCGACCAGCTGCTTCGCGCGCTGGATTATGGCCTGCAGGACTCGATCCGTATCCCGCAACGCCGACAGATCGCGGGCGGTTTCGTAGAGGGCGGAGAGCTCCACCTCGCGCTTACGCTTATGCTCGAAATTTTCCCGTAGCCGCACTGCCGTGGCGATGTCGGCGATCATCGCCTCTGCAAGATCGCTGCTGCCCGCAGTTTCCCTTGCTTCATGCGCCAGCCGCTCGAAACTCGATACGGGAGCATTGTCATCAAGAAGCTGCAGCAAGCGCCTGTAAGGCGACGCAAGTTCAGGCCGGTTCTTCGCGGAAATGCCGATGGGCATCGCGACAACGCGATCAGGCACGGAGATCCTCCACTCGGATTGTCTGTCTTCTTCGACCGCGGTCGCGGACAGTTGACACAGTGTCGATAGCCTCGATCACGCGGGAAATATGGGGAAACCACATAGCGCAAGTCAATCCATGTGGAACGTGGATATTGTACTCAAGCTTCTGCCTCACTACGCGGTAGGTTGGAGCGGTGCTCGGACAGGGTCGCTGCAGCTCTTGCATGCATCGGGGCGCTCGGGGGCCCGGCGAGATCGCACGATCTGCTCCAGTCCCCGAAATCTTTTGCACTGCAGCATTAACTGCCCGTTCGAAGACGCCATCATGCGATTCCCTTTGGTCGCCGAATTTTCGGGGTCACAAGTCGTTCGAGTTCTTGGGTCCCGCGTCGCGCTTGCGCCGCTCGACGGAGCCAATGCTGCATCTGCGAAGGTCGTTTCCGTTTCCAGGAAACAGGCACGCCCGCTGCCGTTGCCAGATCTCGTTCGGCGACAGGAACGGGAATGACGGGAGCGTGAACCAGAATCCCGCTGTCGCGGCAGCCCTCTTCAACCCTTTCATTTCCGTTGAACAGCAGGGTTGAAGCCACTACGGGGCCGCGCTCGCAGCGGGTGAGGCATAGCCCGTCATGTGACGAATCCACGCTAATAGAGTTCGCCAATGTGGAGATGCGACATTGTTGGCTGGACCGTGATCGAAAACAATTCGCCCATGGAGGAGTTGATGTCGGAAGAGTCCGCTATCGACGTAACGAGCGCAGTCGGGTCGTCGCCACTCAAGGGCGTCACCGTCCTCGATGTTACGCGCGTCGTCGCAGGTCCGTTCTGCTCGATGCTCCTGGCCGACCTGGGTGCCACCGTGATCAAGGTTGAGCATCCCGACGATCCCGACTATGCGCGAACCTTTCCCCCCTTCGTTTCCGGCGAAGACGAAGAATGCAGCGCGTTCTTCGCCCAGTTCAATCGCAACAAGCTGGGCATCACGCTCAACATGAAGACGCCGGATGGAAAGGCGCTTCTCAAGAAGCTCGTGCGACGAGCCGATGTGCTGGTCGAGAATTTCCGACCCGGAACGATGGAGAAGCTCGGGCTCGGCTACGAAGTCCTCAAGAAAGAGAACCCTCGCCTCATCTACACGGCCATCAGCGGGTTCGGCCGTACCGGACCCAACTCTTCGCGGCCCGCATTCGACAACACCGGCCAGGCGGCGGGCGGGCTGTGGTCCATGAACGGCTATCCCGATCGCCCGCCGGTACGGGTTGGCACGATCATCGGCGACCTGTCGGCTTCACTTTACGCGGCGATCGGAACGCTGGCCGCGCTCCGCAAGGCCGAGCGAACCGGCGAGGGGCAGGTCGTCGACATATCACAGCAGGACTCCGTGCTCAGCCTGACTGAGAACGCGGTGGTCAGATACACGACGAAAGGCGAGATCGCATCGCCGCTCGGCAACGATCATCCGTTTGTCCGTCCCTATGGGCAGTTCCCTTGCAAGGACGGGCACGTCTTCTTCGGAGGCTACACGGACAAGTTCTGGAAGATCACCTGCGACATTTTCGGCGAGCCTGAGATAGCGAGCGACCCCGAAATCGATACCATGGAGAAGCGCTTCGCGCCGACGATTGCCGAGACGAAGGTCAAGCCCATTCTGGAACGCTGGTTCAGCAAGTATACCAAGGCCGAGCTCGAGGAGATGGCCGGTGATCGGATCCCCTTGAGCGCCATCAAGACCATAGCGGAAGTGGTAGAGGACCCTCATATCGCAGCGCGCGAAATGATCGTCAACGTGCCGGTCGCCGGCAAGCTTGTCCGCATGTTCGGCCTACCGATCAAGCTCTCTGGGGCGCCCGGAAGCGTCTGCAGGAAAGCGCCCAATCCAGGCGAACACAACGCCTTGGTCTATTCGCGTTTGGTTGGGCTGACTTCGGAGGAACTCGCAAAGCTCTCCCAAGAAGGAACGATCTGACGTGGCGATCGAACTGCAGCGCACGGGTCATGTTGCAACGATCCGGCTCTCGAGACCCGAGAAGCTCAACGCCCTGTCGCTCGAGATGTATGACGATCTCGGGCGGGCCTTTGCGGAAGTCCGGGATGACGACGAAATCCGGACGGTGGTTCTCACCGGTGCCGGCGACCGGGCCTTCTGCGTCGGTGCCGATCTGACGGAATCCATTCCAGCGCTGGCCAATGACCGGTTCGACATAAGCGCCTGGGATCCGGCTCATCTCAAGGGTGTCGCATTCTACAAGCCGATCGTGTGCGCGATCCGCGGCATGTGCATCGGGGGCGGATTCGAGATCATGTTGGCGACCGATATTCGCATCGCGTCGACCGATGCGGTTTTCCAGCTTCCCGAGCCCACACACGGCTTCGTGCCGGCAGGAGGCACGCTGGTGCGGCTCGTGCGTCAGATCGGTTACGCACACGCGATGGAGATACTCCTTTCCGCGCGGCGGTTCTCGGCTGACGAGATGGTTGCGAAGGGAGTCGTCAATCAAGTTGTCGAATCGAACGAGGTGGAGGCACTGGCCCAGAAGACGGCTTCCCAGATCGCGGAACTCAGCCCGACAGCCATTCAGACGATTAAGGAAGCCGTTCTGACGCTTCAGGACTTGCCGCTGGAAGAGGCCTTTGCGCGCGAGGCCCAGCTCGGTCAACGGACCTTCACGAGCGAAGACGCGAAGCGCAGCATTGCGGATTTCGCAAACCGAGGCTCGCGCCGGGGAGAAAAGCCCAAATGAGCGAGCCTCAGGCAGCTATGCGTGCGGCGCCACAGTCGTTGATCACGCGCCTGCGTAACCGGCGGCTCACCCAGGAGATGATTGTCGCGTTGGCGGCGATCCTCTTGTTCGTCTTCTTCTCGCTTGTACTCGATAACTTCCTTTCACCCGGCAATATCGTAACACTCGTTCGCAATGTGGCCGTCCTCGGTATGCTCAGCCTGGGCATGGCGATTGTCGTAATTGGCCGTGGCGTGGATCTGTCCCTCGTGGCGGTCATGGCCGTATCCCTCACGCTCTCGGTCGTCCTGGCAAACAAAGGCTATCCGTTCGTCACGGCGCTTCTCTGCGGGCTGATGCTGGTGATTGCCGTGGCGGTGGCCATGGGCTTCCTCATCGCCTATGTCGAAATTCCGGCGATCTTCGCCACGCTGGCCATGTCGGCAATCGTCTACGGCCTGGGTCGCGGCGTGATTGCCGACCTTGACGTCAACAACCTTCCCGATGGCCTCGATTGGTTTGTCTTTCTCGGCCGGGGGAGCTTCCTGAAAATACCGCTGCCGATCTGGCTCTTCGCCATGTCCTCGGTCCTCATTTATCTTTTCCTGCGACTCACGGGTCTTGGCCGCTTTATCTACGCCATCGGGGACAACATCTCGACCGCGCGTATTGCCGGCATCCCGGTTCGCCCGATGATCGTGCTTCAATACATTCTCTCCGGGCTGATGGCCTTCCTGGCCGGCACCGTGACGGCCGCTTCGATTGCAAGCATGAACATGCGCATCGTCAATTCGACGATGATCTATGACGTGCTCCTGGTGGTGATACTTGGCGGTGTTGGCCTCTCCGGCGGCCGGGGCAGCGTCCGAAACGTGCTTGTGGGCACGATCCTGATCGGTCTTCTGCTCAACGGCATGACCATCATGGACATCTCCTACACGGTCCAGAACCTGGTCAAGAGCACCGTCCTGCTGGGTGCCCTGATCGTCGACGCTCTCCTAAACCCTCGCGACGAACAGACATCGCAACAGGGTGACATCTGACCATATCCAAACGTCAACCATGGAAGGGACCCTAGAATGACGATCCTGAAATATGCGATGGCGGCCGCCGTTGCCGGTCTGCTGACAGTTTCGGCTGCCAGTGCCCAGGAAGGGCTGGTGGACGAGATCCGTCAACCGACGCTCAATGCCTTGACGGGAAAGACCGTCGTGTTCGTGCCGATGTCGATGAGCTTCGACCTGCCGGAAGGCTGGGCGGCGGTCATGAAGAAGGAAGCGGACCGGCTCGGCTACAAGCTCGACATCCGCGATGCGAACTGGAGTACGGACACCGGCACACGCGCCATCACCCAGGCGATCACCGAGAAGCCGGACATCATCATCGTCCAGAATTTCGACGTCGCATCCTATGCGCGCACGCTGAAACGCGCCGAGGAAGCGGGCATCAAGGTCATCCAGGTCAACATGAAATCCAGTTACCAGACCGACGCCTTCGTCGGCGCGGATTGGTATGGCATCGGACTGTATGCCGCAAATCGCATGATCGAGAAATGCGGCAGGTCTGCCGGCAAGAGCGGCAAGATCGCGATCATTCAAGGTCCAGCAACGGCGGCTGCGAGCGTTTATCAGCTGAATGCGATCTCTACCGTGCTCAAGGGCAACAAGGACATCGATATTGTTTCCAGTCAGACGGGCGACTGGGATCAGTCGAAGGCGCGCGGCATTGCCCAGACGGTGATCCAGCAGAATCCCGATCTGTGCGGAATCATCGGCTTCTGGGATGTGATGGATGCGGGTACCGGGGCGGCCATCGCCGAATCCGGAAAAGACATCTACTTGATCACTTCGGGGGGAGGCAACAAGACCGCCTGCCAGGGCATCGAGAACGGCACATTCGACGAGGTCATCTCCTACGACGTGCCCGGTCAGGGGCGGGACCTCAACGACACGATCAAGATCCTGCTCCAGTCGCCGGCGCCGGCCGGCCAGCTCAAATTTGCCCTTTACACACCGAACAAGATCATCACCAAGGAAACCATGGTGACAGACAGTTGCTGGGATCTTGACGTGCTGAAGAAGTAGGCCGTCCGGATAGACGCGGCCACCGCCGCTATGGGCGGTGGCCGAACGCGACAGATTTGACAGGCGGTACAGGTAGTGGAAGCGATCGAGCGTCTCTATTTCCGTTACTTTCCGGAGAAGCTCCTGGGAGAGGTGCTCACGAAGCGCTGGAGCGACAATATGGTTCCGGTCTTCGCGACGCTGCTCGTGATCGGATGCTTTCTCCTGCGTGATCCCGGGTTTTTCACGCTCGCCAGCCTGACGGAGACCTCACGCCAACTTTCCGAGTTCGCCATCATCGTCGTTGCGATGGGCATCGTGCTGCTCGCGGGCGGTCTGGATCTTTCTATCGGCAGTGTGTTCGCGCTCGCCAACATCACCGCACTGATCTGCATGAACCTTCTCGGGTGGCCGGTCTGGGCGAGCGTCGCGGCCACGCTTGCGGTCGGCGCCTTGTGCGGGGCCGTCAACGGCTTCCTCATCGGTTATCTCAGAATCCGGGCTTTCCTGACGACGCTTGTCACGCTGATCATTATCCGCTCGATCGTGGACATAATCCTTCTGCGCTATGCCGTCCCGATCTCGGCTGGTTTCCCTGATTCCGATCTCTGGTACTTCATTGGCGAGGGCACCGTGCTCGGCGTGCCGTTCTCCTTCGTCGTGGCTGTCGTCATCATCGTGGCCTGGCATGTGATCCTGACGCGTGCCCGAGCCGGATGGCACATCACCGCCGTGGGAGGGAGCCGGCGTTCGGCGTTCAACGCCGGCCTCAAGGTGAAGCGGACGGTGTTCATGACTTATGTCTGGTCGAGCACCCTGGCGGCCGTCGCCGGCGTCTTCTTCGCCGCACGCCTCGGCAGTGCGGGCTCGGATACCGGCGTCGGACTGGAGATCGCGGCTCTTACCGCGGCTGTACTCGGCGGCAACAGCCTGGGCGGGGGCAGAGGCTCCGTCGCGAAATCGGTCCTCGGCGCGGTCGTGGTACTGATTCTGACAGACAGCATGGTCCGGATCGGCATCAACGGCGGTATCAGCTCCACGATCCTGGGGGGCGTGCTGCTTCTCGTCGTTGCAATCGACGTTCGCTGGCTGAAGAATCGGCACAAGATCCTCAACAAGGTCTATGTGTCCCCGGCATACTTCCGCCTTCCGCCCGCACCAGACACGGATTCTGATAGCGGCAGCCCCTATGCCATCAACAATCGACTCAAGGGCGTTTCGCTGATCGGCAAGGGCGAGATCGAGGGTCCCGAGGACGTCATCTTCGACCGCGGCGACAATCTCTATTGTCCGAACCGGCACGGGGACATCGTCCGCTTCCTGGCGCCGGACCATGCGGAATGGGAGATTTTCTCCCATATCGGGGGACATCCTCTGGGCATGGCGTTCGACGCTGCAGGTAATCTGAACGTCTGCGTCGGCGGCATGGGGCTTTATCAGATCTCGCCGGACCGGAAGGTTCGCAAGCTGACGGATGAAACCAACCGCACGCTCTTTTCGGTCATCGACGACTCCCGCCTGAAGCTCGCCGATGACCTCGACATTGCACCGGACGGCAGGATCTTCTTCTCCGAGGCGACAATCCGCTATGACATGCACGACTGGCCAAACGACGCGCTGGAAAGTCGCGGGAACGGCCGCCTTATCTGCTACGACCCGCGCGACCGGTCGACGAGGACCGTGCTTCGCAATCTGCAGTTTCCGAACGGCATCTGCATGGCCGGTGACGGGCAATCCTTCGTATTCGCCGAGACCTGGGGTTGCCGCATCAAGAGATACTGGTTCGATGGCTCCAAGAAGGGCACCTGGGACATCGTGATCGCCGACCTGCCCGGCTACCCGGACAATATCAATCGTGCATCGGACGGCAATTTCTGGGTGGCGCTTGTCGGCATGCGTTCACCGGCGCTGGATCTCGCGCTGCGCATGCCCGGCCTGCGCAAGCGGATGGCGAAGCGCGTCGCGAAGGACGAATGGCTCTTCCCCAACATCAATACGGGCTGCGTGCTGAAATTCTCGATAACCGGCGAAGTATTGGAATCGCTGTGGGATCTGGGCGGCGAGAACCACCCGATGGTGACCTCGATGCGCGAACATAAGGGCCATCTCTATCTAGGGGGCCTCTACAACGACCGGATCGGCAAGTTGAAGCTCGACAATGCCGACACCGGCTGGACCTCGCAGGAGTCCTACTGGGGACGAGAGCAATGAGTCTTTCGGACGTCATCAGGAGAGCCATTGACCGGTTCATGGGCGGGCGGGGTGAATTCTCGATCACCGTTCCGGTGATGGATGGGCCGTTGAAGCCGAACGACTATCTCGAGAGAGCGGAAAGCATTGCCATGGTTATGGCCGCGGATAACGCCGCGGCCTTGGGCGACGTGCTGCTGGTCTCGTCGGGACATCGGCTCTTGGAGGTGAACGCCAAGGGCGGCCAACGTCTGCACTCCGAGCACGAAGCGCCGGTAAGCTGCCTTGCGGTCTCCAAGGATCGCTCGATGGCGATCGGGCTCGACGGACAGGGCGTGAAGATCGTCGGCGGCCGGCATGACGGGAAGCGTTTCGACCGTCTTGGCAGCGGGGCACTGAAATGCCCGACCGCAGCCGCCTTCCTCGATGAGGATACGCTGGTCGTTGCCAACGGGTCCGCCGAATATCCAGCCGCGAAATGGGCCCACGACCTTCTTCATCGTGGACAGTCGGGCACGATAACGCGCATCGACCTGGGGGACGGGAAAGCGACCGATCTTGCGACCAGGCTGCGGTTCCCAGCAGGCCTCTGTATCGAGGCCGGTGAGATCCTGGCCTCCGAGGCGTGGCGCCACCGCTTGATCGCCCTTGCGAACGATGGGCCTTCCTGTCCGCGTACGCTGCTCTCCGACCTACCGGCCTATCCCGGCCGGATCTGCGCCGCCAAATTGGGCGGATACTGGCTCTCCTGTGTTGCCGCGCGGTCGCAACTGCAAGAGTTTGTGTTGCGGGAAGATCGCTACCGGAGACAGATGATCGCCGAAATCGATCCAGAGTTCTGGATCGCGCCCGCCTTGTCGAGCGGCCGGAGCTTCAAGGAACCGTTGCAGGCCGGCGGCGTCATCCGTCTCGGTATCCACAAGCCTTGGGCACCGACCCGCTCTCAAGGGCTCATCTTCCGTCTCGATGAAGGTTTTCAACCCGTTTGGAGCGCCCATAGCCGCGCCGACGGGAAACGCCACGGCATTACATCCCTCGTCGAACATCGCGGGATGCTGATCGCGACATCCAAGGGCAAAGGTGAGGTGATCGCCATTGGCCACACGGCTCTTCCGGAGCCAGCGGATCTTGCCACCTCCACGGAACATGCCGCATGACGCCCATCATCGAGTTGAAGAACGCCACGAAGGATTTCAGGGGCATTCCAGCCATCTCGGACGTCGACTTCACCCTGAATGCCGGGGAAATCCATGCCCTGCTTGGCGAAAACGGCGCCGGAAAATCCACACTCACCAAGATCATAGCCGGCGTCTATCCCTTGAGTTCCGGCACCCTCCTGGTCAACGGCAAGGAGGAGGTCCTGCAGACGCCGGCAGAGGGATTGGAGAAGGGCATTGCCATGGTCTACCAGGAAAACAGCCTGGTGCCATCCATGACGGTCGCCCAGAACATCTATCTGGGAAACGAGAAGCCGTTGAACCGGCTGCGTGGAATCTACATCGCGGCGCAGCAGTTTCTGCAATCGCTCAACTTCCATGTCGATCCATCCGCTGTCGTGGGCTCGCTCGGCGCGGCGCAGAAGCAGATGGTAGAGATCGCACGCGCCGTGCATCACAAGGCGCGTGTCATCATCTTCGACGAACCGACCGCAACGCTGACACCGGAGGAAAAGAGCTATTTCTTCAAGCTGATCAAGAAGCTGAAGGTGGAAGGCGTATCGATCATCTTCATTTCCCACGCTCTGGAAGAAGCGCTTCAGATCGCGGATCGCATCACGGTGCTTCGAGACGGAAAGCTCATCGTCTCGGACAAGGCCTCCGCATTTGATCGCCAGAAGATCGTGCAGGCAATGGTGGGCCGCAACCTCACCGACGAGATCTATGGCCAAGCGGCGCGATCCCGACCGACCCGCGCTCGCGGCCAGAAGCTGCTCTCGGTCGAGAATCTCTCCATGGGAAGCATGGTACGCAACACATCGTTCTCGATCTACCGTGGCCAGATTACGGGCATTTTCGGCCTCGTCGGCTCCGGAAGGACGGAAACGATGAAAGTCGTGGCCGGCGTTCTGAAGCGGGATTTCTTCCACGGCGGCGAGATCAAGCTGGACGGCAAGCCGATACGTTATCGAGTGCCGGCGCCCGGCGTCCGAGACGGCATCGTCTACGTCACGGAAGATCGAAAGGCCGAGGGTTTCTTTGAGACCATGAGCATCGCCGAAAACATCTATATGGGAAAGGTGTCTGGAGAGCCCTATGGCGGCTTCCAATTCATGTCGATGACCGCAGCACGGAGCGTGGCGGAGGATTGGCGCAGACGTCTCAACATCCGCGCGATCAATCCAAACGCCAAGGTGGTCGAGCTTTCCGGTGGAAACCAGCAAAAGGTCGTGATCGCCAAGGCTCTCGTCCAGAGGCCCAAGCTGGCGATCTTCGATGAACCCACCCGCGGCGTCGATGTCGGCGCCATCGCGGAGATCCACGCTTTTGTCAATCAGCTGGCCGACCAAGGCATCGCCGTGGTGGTCATATCCTCCTATCTGCCGGAGATTCTGACCTTGTCGGACCGGATTCTGGTCTCGCGTCAGGGGAAGATCGTCGAGGAAATGGATCGACGCACCGCGAGCGAGGAGACGATCATGTATGCGGCCGTACATTAGGCCAGGTTCAGGCTTTCCGATCCTGCAGGTACATTCGACTCGGGCGGTTTCGCTTGCCCTGCTGCCGTTAGGGAACCGAGCGAGGCCGATCAGGGCGGATCGTTTTCGCCCCTCCGCTTCAGGCGACCGTAAAGGCCTTGAGGGCCTCGTCGCTGACGGTGATGCCGAGGCCGGGCTTGGTCGGCAGCGGGATCACGCCATCGACCACCGGTAGCTCGTCCGGCACCAGCTCGCGCCGCAGCCGCGAGTCCGACAGGCCGTGCGGCAGGAACTCGATATAGGTGCAGGTGGGGGCGATCGCGGCCAGATGGGCCGAGGCCGCGATCCCGATCGCCGATTTCCAGCAATGCGGCACCACCACGATGCCGCGATCGCGCGCATGGAGCGCCACGCGCCGAGCCTCGGTCAGGCCGCCGACGCGGCCGACATCCGGCTGCACCACGTCGAGCGCGTCGCGGTCCATGAGTTCCAGGAACTCGAAGCGTGAATTGAGCCATTCGCCGGCGGCAACCCGCATCGGCGAAGCTTTCACCAGCTTGGCATAGCCCTCATAGTCGTCGCTCGGCAGCGGCGTCTCGATGAAATAGATGTCGTCATCGGCGAACATCTCCATCGCCCGCAGCGCTTCCTTCCAGTCCTGCCAGCAATAGGCGACATCGACCATCAGGGTCATCCCGGGGCCCACCGCCTCGCGGCAGGCGCGCACGATCCGCGCGATCTCGCGATCGTCGGGAATCTGCAGCGAATTATGCGAATAGGGCCCCTTGATGCAGATCTCGAGCTTGGCGGCCTTGAAGCCCAGCCGCTTGGCCTCGACCGCGCGATGCACCAGCACCTTGGTATATTCGTCGAGCGTGTTGCCGTCGGGCAGCAGCGAGGCATAGGGCGTGATGGTGTTGAGGGCACCGCCCAGCAACTGCCAGCAGGGCTTGTTCTCGGCCTTGCCCTTGAGGTCCCAGAGCGCCATGTCGAGCGCGCCCATGGCGCAAATGCCAAGGCCCCGCCGTCCGGTCATGGCCGAGCCCTTATACATGCGCTCCCACAAGCCTTCGACGTCGGTCGGATCGGCGCCGATCAGCATCTCCTTGAGGCCGAGCCCCATGATGTGGGTCCCCGGCGCCTCGATCATCGCCTTCGCCACCCAGGGATTGGTGTCGGTCTCGCCGATCCCGACCAACCCGTCGTCGGTGTGGATCTTCACGACCAGATTGTCCTGGGCGGAGCTGCAGGCATCGGCCCGGTAATCGGGCACGAGCAGGACGAAGCATTCGATCTTGGTGATCTTCATGTCGGATTCTCACGCATGAGTGCGGGTGGAGGGCGTCGGGGTGGCGGAAGGCTCGTCGGGCGGGACCCATTGGGCGCGCTGGGTCAACTCGTCGAGCGGCAAGTGGCAATAGATCGAGACGCCGCGCTCGGTCTTGCGCCAGGGTGGCGCCTTCTGCTCGCAGACCGGTCCCGGCTGCCAGGCGCAGCGCCCGGCATACGGGCACCCGGTCGCCAGCGCAGGGCCCGCCGCCACGCGGCGAAGGTTCGGCGTCTGCCGGCGCGGCCGGTCGGGATCGGGCACCGCCATCAAGAGGCTGTGGGTATAGGGGTGGAAGGGCGGGGAGAAGATATCCGCCGTGCGCCCCACTTCCATGAGCTGGCCCTGGAACAGCACGCCGATCTTGTCGGCGATCGAACGCACCACAGCCAGATCATGGGAGATGAAGAGCATCGCCACATGATGTTCCTCGCGCAGGCGGCGCAGCAGCTCGAGAACATTGGCCTGGACCGAGACGTCGAGCGCCGACAGCACCTCGTCGCAGAGCAGCAGGGTCGGCCGCGCGATGAGGGCGCGCGCGATCGCGACGCGCTGGCGCTCGCCGCCCGAGAGCTGATCGGCATAGCGCTCGGCATAACCCGCATCGAGCCGCACATCGTCCAGCGCCTCGAGCACGCGTTCGCGCATGGCCGCGCGGTCGAGATCGAAGAACATCTCGAGCGGGCGCGCGAGGATCGTGCCGATCCTGGCGCGCGGGTTGAGCGAGGCGTCCGGATTCTGGAAAATGTACTGGATCTCGCGGCGCTGCTCTCCTGAGCGCTCGCGCACCAGCCCCGCCAGCGCCAGGCCGTTCAGCTTCACCTGACCTTCATGGGGCCGCAGCAGGCCGCTGACGGCGCGCGCGACCGTGGATTTGCCGCTGCCGGATTCGCCGACCAGGGCCAGGGTCTCGCCGCGCGCGATGGTGAGGTTGACGTCGCGCACGGCGACGAAGGGCAAGGCCCCCAGGAAGCGCGCGAGGGCGCCGCCGCCGGTCCCGTAGGCGATCGAGAGATGATCCAGCGCCAGCAGCGGCGGATCGGGCTCGGCGACTGCCCGGGGCAGCGCCGCTTCGCCCGCAGCCGCGACGCTGGGGGCGAGCAGGCTTCGCCAGCGCTGGCAAGCGACCTCATGGCCGGGGGCCACGCGATCGAGCGTCTGGTGATTGACAGCGCAGCTCGCCTCCGCGAAATCGCAGCGCGGCTGGAAGGGGCAGCCCTCGGGCAGCTCGCTGCGCCGCAGGAGCCCGCGCAAGGGCCGCGCCACCGGCTCGTCGGGCCGATCGATGCGTGGGATCGAGCCGATCAAGCCGCGCGTATAGGGATGGCGCGGCTGATGGAAGAGCTCGGCCACCGGCGCGATCTCGACCATATGGCCCGCATACATGACACCGACGCGGTCGGCGATCTGCGACAGCAGCCCCAGATCATGCGTCACATAGAGCATCGAGAGCTTGATGCGCTGGCGCAGATCGATCAGCAGCTCGACGATCTGCTCCTGCGTGGTGACGTCGAGCCCGGTGGTGGGCTCGTCCAGCACCACCAGGTCCGGGTCGCAGGCCAGCGCCATGGCGATGCAGACGCGCTGCTGCTGACCGCCCGAAAGCTGATGCGGATAGCGCTCGACCAGCGCCTTGGGTGTGGGCAGGCCGACCAGGCCGAACAGCTCGACCACGCGCTTGAAAGCCTGGGTCCGGTCGGCCGCCCGCTTATGCAGCAGCAGGATCTCGGTGACCTGGTCGCCGACCCGCATGCCGGGATTGAGCGCCGTGGTCGGGTTCTGCGGCACGAAGCTGATGCGGTTGCCGCGAACCTGGTCGAGCTCATGGCGCTTCAACTTGAGAAGATCGCGCCCGCCGAACTCGATGCGGCCGCCATCGACCCGGCTGCTGGGATGGCGGTAACCCAAAAGCTGAAGAGCGACCGTGGATTTGCCGCAGCCGGATTCGCCGACAAGGCCGAAGGTCTCGCCACGCTCGATCGCGAAATTGACGCGATGGAGCACCGGCAGCCAGCCTTCCTGCTGCCGATAGGAAATCTGCAGATCGACCGCGCGCAGCAGGATATCGGCACCGCTCATCGGTCGCCCAGCCGCACGCTGCGCCCAAGGATGCGCGCCAGACCCTCGGTGAAGAGATTGAGCCCGACCACGAGCGAGGCCAGCGTCAGGCCCGGTCCCAGCACCGTGATCGGCGAGACCATCAGCAGGGCGCGATTCTCGCTGATCATCAGACCCCATTCCGGCATCGGCGGGCGCAGGCCGAAGCCCAGGAAGCCCAGCGAGCCGATCAGCACCGGCGCATAGCCGGCGCGCAGCGCGAACTCGACCAGCAGCACGCTGGTGGCGTTGGGCAGGAGCTCGCGGCGCATCACCGACCAGGGGCTCTCGCCGCGCAACCGTGCCACCGTGACATAGTCGCGGGTGGCGATGTCGATCGCGGCCGCGCGCGCCATGCGCGCGATGCGCGGCGCATAGACCAGCGCCACCACCAGCACCACCAGGACCGGATTGCCCGCGACTTCGGGCCCTGCCGCCGCCATGGCAAGCAAGGCCAGCACCAGGAAGGGGATGCTGATGAGCGCTTCGATGAAGCGCTGCAGGATGTCGTCGAACCAGCCGCCGATATAGCCCGAGAGCAAGCCGACGATGGCGCCGACGACGAGCCCCAGCGCCGTGCCCGACAGCGACAGCAGGATCACGATATGCGAGCCATAGACGACACGGCTCAGGATATCGCGGCTCAGCTGGTCGATGCCGAAGGGATGGGCCCAGCTCATGCCCGAGAGCGGAATGCCCGCGCCCATCTGCGAATAGCCATAAGGCGCCCAGAACGGACCTGTCACGGCCACCACCAGATGGACGAACAGGATGAAGGCGCCGATCCGGAAGCTCGTCGGCGTCCGGCGCCAGAAGGCGCGCAGGCGATGGGTGTGGCGGCGGGGAGCGGGCTCGACGGTAACGGCGGCCATGGAATCAGCGTCCCTTGAGCCGCGGGTTGAGGAGGATGGCGCCGATATCGGCCAGGAGATTGGCGGCGATATAGACGGTCGAGGCCAGCATCACCGTCGCCTCGATCACGGGCAGGTCGCGCAGCTGGAGAGAGTCCACCAGCAGGCTGCCGAAGCCCGGATAACCGAACACCTTCTCGACCACCACCACGCCGCCGACCAGATAGCCCAGATTGATCGCAGTCACGTTCAGCGTCGGCACCAGCGCGTTGGGCAGCGCATGGCGGATCAGCACGCGCGCCGGCGGCAGGCCCTTGAGCTCGGCCATGCGCACATAATCGGAATCGAGCACCTCGATGAGATTGTCGCGCAGCATCCGCACCGCATAGACCGCCATGACGATGGCGAGCGTCACGGCCGGCAGGGTCGTGGCCTCGAGATATTCATGCCAGCCCGAGCTTTGATCGACGATCGACATGGCCGGCAGGATCGGGATCGTGATGACGAAGACGATCATGAGGATCGTCGCCAGCAGGAAATCCGGCATCGACAGCAGCACCAGCGTGAGCGCCGAAAAGCCATGATCGACCAGCCGGTCGCGCTTCACCGCCTGGATCAGGGCCGGGATCACCGTCAGCGGGATATAGAGGATGAAGGCGTAGATCGAGAGCAGGACGGTGTTGTAGATGCGCGGGCCCAGGATATCGATCACGCGCCGGCCGCTGACGAGGGACTTCCCCAGATCGCCGGTCAGGACACCACCCAGCCAATGGAGGTAGCGCCAGATCGCGGGCTGATCGAGGGAAAGCTTGGCGCGCAGCACCGCCAGCGCCTCGGGCGTGGCGTCGCGGCCGAGAATGCGCGAGGCGACGTCGCCCGGCAGGATCTCGAGCACGCCGAAGACGATGAAGGAAACGATCAGAAGCGTGACGACCGTCAACAGGATGCGGCCGGTCACGAGGCGCAGCATGACCATCGGCGTCGCGTCCCCTCTCCCCGGGCTGTCGGTCGCGCGCGAAAAGAAAAAGGCCCCGGGCGCCTGAGCGCCCGGGGCCGGCCTCAGCCTATTTGCAGCTGAGATTCTCGAAGTTCAGGTTGAAGTTCTGCGCCAGCGGCTTGTAACCGTCGCAACCCTTGCGCAGCGCCACCACCTGATGGACGAACATCGGCAGGATCAGGCCGCCTTCCGTCGCCAGCATCTTGCCGGCGTCCTGATAGAGCTTCAGGCGTTCGGTCGGATCGACCGTGGTGTTGGCCTTGAGCAGCAGCGCGTCATAGTCCGGACGGACCCAATGGGTTTCCGGCCATTTCGCGGTCTGGGTATAGGCCACGGCCAGCCCCTCTCCGGGCGGACGCATCGACCAGGCCGAGGTCACGATCGACTTCTTGAGCCACACATCGTCCCAGAAGCTCTCGGCCGGGGTCACGATGACGTTGATGTTGAAGCCCGCGGGCTTCGCCATCTCGGCATAGACCTGGGCCATGCGCACCATGCCGGGCACGCCTTCGGCGGTGTAGAGATCGAAGCTGAGACCGTCCGGGTAGCCGGCTTCTGCCAGAAGCTTCTTGGCGCCCGCGATATCCTGCTTCGGCGGTTCCTTCACGTAGGAAGCCGGATTAGGAATCGGAACCGGATTGTCGGCACCCGGCTCGCCATAGCCCAGCAGCACGGTGTCGATCATCGCCTGGCGATCGACCACCATCTTCATCGCCTCGCGCACCTTCGGATTGTCGAAGGGCTTGGTGTCGATCCACATCGAGATCGTCATCGAGTTGGAGGCGCCGGTCTCGAGCAGCGTGACGCTAGGATCATCTTTCAGCGCCGGGATCACCGATGGATCGACGTTCAGCACGAGATCGACCTGGCCGGCCTTGATCGCCGAGACGGCCGCCACCGGCTCCTGCGCCACCGTCACGCGGATGCAATCGGCCTTGGGCAGGCCCGCCTGCCAGTAATTCGGATTCTTCTTGAAGATGCGCACGGGCGCGTTCGGTGTGAACTGCTCCTGCATGAAGGGGCCGGTGCCGTCCTCATGCAAACGCAGATCGT
The DNA here is from genome assembly GCF_050729195.1 of Hypericibacter sp. NCBI lineage: Bacteria > Pseudomonadati > Pseudomonadota > Alphaproteobacteria > Rhodospirillales > Dongiaceae > Hypericibacter > Hypericibacter sp. The sequence continues at coordinate 14,873 of NZ_JBOHKS010000153.1, read as the reverse complement.
CATGCTTGGCGCCGTCCGGCACGATGTTGGTGAATTTGTTGGTGATCAGCACCGGCAGCTCGGCGACTGGGGCCGGCGTGGTGAAGCTGACGGTGTATTTGTCTACCGCCTTGATGCCGTTGGCGTCGAGGAAGGCGAGCACGGCTTGCGCGCCCGAGCCCAAGGCGGGATCCAGCAATCGCTTGAAGCTGTAGACCACGTCGGCCGAGGTGAAATCCTTGCCGCTGTGGAACTTGACGCCTTCGCGCAGCTTGAAGGTCCAGGTCAGCCCGTCCGCCGAGGACGACCATTCGGTCGCGAGCTCCGGGAGCACCTTGAAATTGTCATCGACATCGACGAGGCGGTTATAGACCGCGAAGGTGTGGTAGGCGTCGTCGCCGGAATGCATGTCCGCGGGATCCATGGACTGCTTCTCGCCGCTCCACTCATAACCCAGCACCTTCACGCATTCGTCGCCCGCCGCGGCCCATGCGCCGCCCCCGGTCATGACGAATCCAGCACCGGCCATCGCGGCCACGATCAGGCAATTGCGAAATGTCATCGTTCCACCCTCCTCCCCATGAGGCGTTGCCCCGCTGCCGATCTTCCGCCGGCAGCTAAGGTCGGGGTCGGCCGGTCTGGCGGCCTCGCCCGATTGCTTTATCGCTTTCCCGATTCCGAAATACCGGAATTAGGTGCGGTTATCTAGACTGCCACAGTAACGGTGTTGGTTTTCTCAAGTCAAGAAAGTGCGGTGGCACAAGGCTCAGTGCGAAATGCCGGAATTGAATCTTGTCCGGCGACAAGGTCGGTCAGAACAGGCTCGCGGTGATGCCGCCATCGACGGTCATGACCAGACCGTTGACGAAGGAGGAGGCCGGCGACGCCAGAAACACGACCGGGCCCTTGAGCTCATGCGGATCGGCCCAGCGCTTCAGCGGCGTGCGGTTGGCGATCATCCGATAGAAATCCGTGTTGGCCGTGAGCGTGTCGCTCATCGCGGTCTGGAAATAGCCGGGCGCGAGGGCGTTGCAGGTGATGCCCTGGCCGCCGAGATCCGACGCCATCGCGTGGGTCAAGCCCACCACGCCATGCTTCGAGACGACATAGGAGGGAATGCCGGGCCGCGAGACCAGGCCCAGCACCGAGCTGATATTGATGATCCGCCCATAGCCGCCCTTGGCCATCAGCTTGGCGGCCTCGCGGCCGACCACGAAGAGCGCGTTCAGATTGACGTTCATGACCCGGTGCCAGTCGCCGAGATCGTGATCCGCGATTCCCTGATAGACGGCGATCCCGGCATTGTTGACCAGGATGTCGAGCCGGCCGCGGCGATCGCCAAGCCGGCCCAGCGACGCCGCCACCGCCTCGGCATCGGTCACGTCGAAGGGCAGCCCCTCGACCGAATGGCCCAGCCCTGTCAGTTCGGCGCAGCGCTTCTCGAGTGCGGCCGGATTGATGTCGTTGAGGACCACATGGGCGCCGGCCTCGGCCAGCGCCTCCGCCATGGCCGCCCCCAGACCTTGCGCCGCTCCCGTCACCAGCGCCACGCGGCCCGTGAGGACGAAGCGCTCCAGCACCGGCTGGCCGGCGGGAACGGTCGATGACGGAGGGGTGGCAACGTCACTCATGGTCGATGCTCCGCGATGAACGGCCTTTCGCCGACGCTAGGAGAGGCCGGTGGGTTGTGTCAATATTTGATATCTGTATCACTATTTGATACACCGGGAACGCGCTCCGGAGCGGAGCGCGGGATGCGGGAGCGGCGATGGGCATGGAGAAGAAACTGAAGACGCGAAGCGGCGCGCGGCAGGCCTCGGCGGCGAGCGACCGGGCGCCGCGCGTGCAATCGGCCGCGCGTGCCATGGCGATTCTCGTCGCCGTCGCGGAGAGCCCGCATGGGCTGCGCGCGATGGAGATCGCCAAGGCGCTCGGGCTCGGCCGGCAGACGACCTATCACCTGCTGCACACGCTGATCGGCTGCGGCATGCTCGCCCGCAACCCGCAAGGGCTCCATGTGCTGGGTCTGCAGATGGCGACATTGGCCGATGCCTTCGTGCGCCAGCTGGCGGCACCGGAGCATCTGGCGCCGCTGGTCCGCCGCATCGCCCAGGAGACGGGTGAGACCGCCTATGCGGTCGCCTGGCGCGAGGGCGAGATCGTCAATCTCGTGGCGGCAGCCGGGAGTAATGCCATCCATGCCATGACCGTGCCGCAGGGCTATCACCGTCATGCTCATGCGCGGGCGACCGGCAAGCTCCTGCTGGCCCATACGACGAAGGAGATCCGCGAGCGCTATCTGGCGACCCATCGCCTGGACCGCCGCACCGCCAACACGCTGACCAGCCGCAAGGCACTCGAACGGGAGTTCGAACGCATTCTCGAGAGCGGCTATTCGACGGACCGCGAAGAATTCGCCCTCGGCCTCTGCTGCCTCGCGGTGCCGGTCGGCAGCGGCCCCGCGACCTTCGCCATCGGCATCTCGGCGCCCGCGGCCCAGTTCGAGGCCAAGCTCGTCGGCTATCTGAAGATCATGCGCCGCGCGGTGCGCGCCGGCTGAGCGGCGCGGGCAACGATTCCGGAATGTCGGAGCGTGATGCGCGGGTTTGAATTGTGCGATTTCTCCGTGTTAGCGTCCCCGCCCGCTTGAAGGGTGCTTCGGAGGATCGGGGATGGGCGAGAGACAATTGCGCGGCATGACCTGGGGACATCGGCGCGCGATCGATCCCCTGATCGCGACCTTGCCGGCGTTCCAGCGCCGCCATCCCGACATCGCGGTCACCTGGGACTCGCGGCCCTTGCACGGCTTCGAATTCACGCCGGTCGAGGAGCTGGCGCAGCGCTACGACTTCATCATCCTGGATCATCCCTTCTGCGGCGACATTGCCCGCACCGGCGCGCTGCTGCCGCTCGACGAGCTGGTGACGCCTTCCCTCGAGCAGGCCTTCGTCGGGCCGTCGCTCGCCACCTATCGCTATGAGAACCGGATCTGGGCGCTGCCGGTCGATGCGGCCTGCCAGGTCGCCGTGGCGCGGCCCGATCTGCTGGCGAAACTTGATCGTCCCGCGCCCGCGAGCTGGCCCGACATGCTGCAAGTGGGCGAGGCCGCGCGGCGCCAGGGACAGAAGCTCGCGATCGGATTGCGCGGCGTCCACAGCCTCATGACCTTCTTCACGGCTTGCGCCAATCTCGGCCGTCCTTGCGCGACCGATCCGACGCAGCCGCTGATCGACCGCGACACCGCGAAACAGGCGATCGACGCGATCAAGGCCCTCCTCGCCTTCTGCCCGCCGGAGGCACTGGACTGGAACAGCATCGAGCTTCATGACGCGATGGTCGCGCGCGAGGATCTGGTCTTCTGCCCCGCCGTCTATTGCTACGCGACCTATGCCGAGGCCGATATCGCCAGGCCCTTGCGGTTCTCGAACCTGCCGGGGCTGATCGATTCCAACCCGCGCGGCTCGACCATCGGCGGGACCGGCTTCGGCATCTCGGCCCATGTCAAGGACCGCGACGCGGCCTTCGCCTATGCGCGCTATCTGACGGAATCGGCCACGCAGAAGGCCTTCGCCGCCCATCACGGCCAGCCGGCGCGCATCGACAGCTGGGAAGATCCGGCGATCGCGGCGCGCTTCGGCGGCTGCTATCCCGACACCCGCGCGACCATGGAAGCCTGCTGGATCCGGCCGCGCTATGCGGGATATCTCGCTTTCCAGGCCGCGGGCGGAACACTCGTCGAGCAGCATCTGCGCGGCGAGGTGGGATTCGACGCGCTGTTCGAGCGGCTGTCGGCACTTCACCGCAGCAGCGCGAAACCGCGCGCTTAGAAGGCCGTCGTCAGGGCGCGCCCAGACGATGCGAGAGACCCTCGGCGGCGGCGCGCACCGCCTCGATCAGCTTGTCGCGGCTGGCCTTGCCGAGGCGCTGCTCGGGCGCCACCACGCTGATGGCGGCGATGCAGCGCCCCGTGGCATCGATCACGGGGGCGGCGACGCAACCCGCATGATCGTTGGCCTCGTTGATCTCGACCGCATAGCCCTGTTTGCGGAACTTGCGGATCTGCTGGATCAGCTTGTCGACCTCCATGACCGCCTTGCCTGAGGGCGACTGCACGATGGTGCGCTTCAGCATCTCCTGCAGCGTGGCGTCGTCGAGGTCCGAGACCAGGAGACGCGCGGCGGCCGCCCAATTGATCGGCACGCGCGAACCGACCCGGCTGATGATGCGGATCGGATGGCTGCCTTCTTCCTTGATCAGCACCAGCATCATCTCGTTCTCGAGCACCGAGAACTGCACCGTCTCGCCGGTCGCGTCGCGTAAGGACTCGACCACCTGGCTGCCTTCCTTGAGCAGATCGATCTGGCTGCGATACATCATGCCGAGCTCGAACAGCTTGCGGCCGAGGAAGAGACGCCCCTCCTTGCCCATCCGCTCGAGATAGCCGGCCTCGGTCAGGGTGCGCACCAGCTCATAGGCGGTCGATTTCGGGATCTTCAGCGCCGACACGATCTCGACCACGGCCAAGGCCTCACCCCGCGCCAGCATCAGCTCGAAGATCTCGAGCGCGCGCCGAACGCTGCGCGAGCCCGAGGCGCCATCGTCCTCGCCCCCGATCGTTGCCCTTGCCCTGACCCTGGTCGCCATCGCCGTCACCTCAATGCCTGAATTCCGGCATTCTGCACTATCGTTCAGTATTCTGCACCATTAAGCTGCCGGGCCGAACCGCCGACGAACCTGGCACCGCAAGCCGGGGCGAACCGCCGAAAACGAAACGGAGCCGCAAGGGAGAGAGCGATGAAGATTACCGATATCGAGGTGATCGAGCTGCGCACGCCGGGCTGGACCGGCATGACCTTCGACGGGTCCTACGACAATTGCGTGGTGCTGGTCCATACCGACCAGGGGATTTCCGGCCTTGCCGAGGTCGATTCCGTGCCGTCGGTGATCCGCGCCATCGTCGATGCGCCGCGTTCCCATACCCATGCGATGGGGCTGAAGGCGATCCTGGTCGGCAAAGACCCCAGCCATGTCGAAGCGCTGTGGGACGAGATGTATGACCTCACCAGCTATTACGGCCGGCGCGGCGCCGTGATCCATGCGATCAGCGCGGTCGATATCGCGCTCTGGGATCTGCGCGGCAAGGTCCAGAACAAGCCGCTCTCGGAGATTCTCGGCAAGAAGCAGCGCGACCGGATCCTGGCTTACGGCACCGTCTATCCCCTGGGCGAGACGCCCGACGAGGTGCGCCGCACGATCGATCGCGGTCTGAAGCTGGGCCTGCGCTGCATCAAGATCGTGGCCGATCCCTTCTGGCGCGAGGACCTCGCCAAGACGACCTCGCTCATCCGCACCGCGCGCGAGCATGTCGGGCCGGATATCCGCCTGATGGTCGATGCCGCCACCGCCTGGAGCAAGGCCGAGGAAGGCCTGCCTCTGATGCCGATCTTCCGCGATTTCAATTTCTACTGGGTCGAGGCACCCCTGCCGCTCGACGACATGGAAGGCCATGCGAAGTTCCAGGGCTTCGGCGTGCCGATCGGCGGCGGCGATCTCGGCCTCACCACCCATTACGAATACGAGCAGATGTTCGATGTCGGCAAGATCGACATCGCCCAGCCCGACGTCACCATGGTGGGCGGCCTGACCGAGCTGTTGCGCTTGAGCGCCATCGCGAAGAAACGTGGCAAGCGCGTCGTCACCCATGGCTACAAATCCAACATCACCATCGCCGCCAACCTCGCTTTCCTGGCGCAGCATTGGGCCGACGAGGTGCTGGAATATTCCACCAGCGAATCCGCGCTGCGCTGGGAGCTGACGAAGGAACGCTTCCCGATCGACAAGGACGGCAAGGTCGCCGTGCCGACCGGCCCGGGACTGGGCGTGAGCCTCGATCCCAAGGTGGTGGAGCGGTTTAGGGCGCGGTGACGAGATTTTTTCAGCCCCCTCCCGCAAGGGGAGGGGGCGAGAAAAATTATCATCTCGCCCTTACGTCAAACGTCCTCACCGCTTCCAAGCCACGCATGCCTGGCGCTGCTCGCCCAATCCCTGGATGCCCAGCGTCATCACGTCGCCGGGCTTCAAATAGCGCGGCGGCTTCATGCCCATGCCGACGCCGGGGGGCGTGCCGGTGGTGATGACGTCGCCGGTCTGGAGCGACATGAACTGGCTCACATAGCTGACGATATGGGCGACGCCGAACACCATGGTGCGGGTGTTGCCGCGCTGCGCCTTCTCGCCATTGACGTCGAGCCACATGTCAAGCGCCTGCGGGTCCTTGATCTCGTCGCCGGTCACCAGCCAGGGCCCGAGCGGGCAGAAGGTATCGCAACCCTTGCCCTTGTCCCAGGTACCGCCGCGCTCGATCTGATAGGCGCGCTCGGAGACGTCGTTGCAGATGAGATAGCCCGCGACATGCGAGAGCGCGTCGGCCTCGCTGACATAGGAGGCCGGCTTGCCGATCACGACCGCGAGCTCGACCTCCCAGTCGGACTTCTCCGAACCCTTCGGGATCGTGACCGCATCGTTGGGTCCCGTCAGCGATGAGGTCGTCTTGAAGAAGATGATCGGCTCCTTCGGCACCGGCAGGTTCGATTCCGCCGCATGATCCGAATAATTGAGTCCGATGGCGACGATCTTGCCGATGCCGGTGACCGGCACGCCGAGCCGCGGGCTGCCTGAGACCAGCGGCAGCTTCGCCGGATCGAGCGCCTTCAGCTTCGCCAGCCCATCGGGGCGCAGGGCGTTGCCGCCCAGATCGTCGATCGCAGCGCTGAGGTCGCGCAGCTTTCCGCCCGCGTCCACGAGACCCGGCTTCTCGCGGTCTGTTTCGCCATACCGAACCAATTTCATCGTTTGATACCTTCTGTCTGTTGGGCGCCTCGTGAGACGCCGGGCTGTTGGGCGCCTGAAATCAGCGCCGGTCGACGCGCCAGCGCGCGACCAGATCCTCGTTGAGCTCGATACCCAGCCCGGGGGCCGTTGGCAACTCCATGAAGCCGTCGACGACCTTGGGCTCGGGCGAGACCAGCTCGCGGCGCAGCACGCTGTCGAAGACCTGCGGCGAAATATATTCGAAGACGGGGGCGGCGGGACAGGCCGCCTGGAAATGACGCCCGACGGCGGAGGTGATGCCGGTCTTCCAGCCATGGGGCACCACCTGGGCGCCATGGAGCTCGGCCAGCTCGGCGATGCGCTTGATCTCGGTGAGCCCGCCGCCGCGCGCGATATTGGGCTGGACCACCGCGACCTTGCCGCGCTCCAGCCATTCCAGGATCTCCCAGCGCGTGGCCGCGGCTTCGGCACCGCCGATGCGGATCGGGCTGTTGGCCGAGAGCTTGGCATGGCCGGCCAGATCGTCATGCTGCAGCGTCGCCTCGGCGAAGAAGATGTCGCAATCTCCCAGCCGGTCGAGCACCCATTTGGCGTCATACCAATTCCGCCAGCGATAGCCGAAATCGACCGCCATCAGGATGTCGGGCCCCAGCATGGAGCGGCCCTCATGGATGAGAGCGACCAGCTCGCGGTCGCTCACCAGGTCGTAGAACAGCACCTCCATCTTCACGGCGCGAAAGCCGATATCGAGCGCGGTGCGGAACTGGCGCTGGATCTCGGCCATCAGGTCGCGGATCGAGCGGCCATGGGCGAGGCCCGGATAGATCGTGCAATAGGGTGTCAGCTTCTCGCGCCGCGCGCCGCCCATCAGCTGATAGGCCGGCACGCCCAGCTGCTTGCCAACCAGGTCATAGAGTGCGATGTCGATGGCGGAGATCGCATGGATGCCGAGGCCGCGGCGTCCCGGCCAGAAGGTGCCTTCATACATCTTCTGCCAGAGGCCCTGGATCCCGAGCGGATCCTCGCCGATCAGGAGATCGATCGGGTTTCGGCTCCAATTGTGGGCGGACGGCATCTCCAGGAAGGATTTCACCACCTCGGGCGGCGCGTCGGTCTCGCCGATGCCGAAGATGCCGTTCTCGTCGGTGACGCGGACGATCACCGTATCGACGGTGCCGTCGAGATCGTCGACGGCCTGGCCTGGTGCCCGGACCGGGATCACCTCGATCTTGGCGATCTTCGCCATGGCGCAATTCCCCTGAAGGCGTCGAGACGCGAAAATCCCGCCTGGAAGCGGGCGCTCAGTAAGTGGCGCGGCCGCCGGTCAGATCGAAGGTGAAGCCGGTGGTGAAGCTGCAGGCAGGCGACAGGATGAAGGCGATCATCGCCGCACATTCCTCGAGTTCGCCGCAGCGGCGCATCGGGATCTTATCGGTCATGTATTTGACGGTCTCGTCGGGCAGGGCCGCCACCAGCGGCGTGCGGATCACGGCCGGCGCCAGCGCGTTCACGGTGACGCCGGTCTCGGCATAGTCCTTGCCCATCGACTTCACCATGCCGATCAGGCCGGCCTTGGTCGCGGAATAGGCGGTCATGCCGGCGTTGCCGTCCTTGCCGGCGATCGAGGCCACATGCAGCAGCCGCCCGTAATTGTGGGGTAGCATATGGCGCAGGATCGCCTGGCTCACGATGAGGGCGCCACGGAGATTGATCGCATGGACGCGGTCGAAATCGGCGAGCTCGACCTCATGGGCCTTGATGTTGGTCTTGCCGGTGATGCCGGCGCAATTGACCAGCGCATGGATCTGGCCGAAGGCCTTTGCGGTCCCGGCGATGGCGCTCTCGATCGAAGCGGCATCGGTCACGTCGGCCTTGGCGGAGACGCTCTCGCCGCCCTTGGCCGGCAGCGACTTCGCGACAGCGGCCGCTCCAGCCTCATTGGCATCGAGACAGGCGACGCGCGCGCCCTCGGCCGCCATGAAGCGCGCAGCCGCCTCGCCGATGCCGCTTGCCGCCCCGATCACGGCCACATTGTAAGGGCGGCTGGGAAAATAACTCATCGACGCATCCTTCGTGATTTCCGGTATTCTGGACAAGATTATGAAATTGCGGACCCAAACTTTATACGACTAGGATGCCGGCCGCAAACGACGCCGCGTCGGCCGGCGCCTTCTTCAGCCTCGCGGGATCATTCCTCATGAGCAGCGCACCGGGACGCCTCGCCGGCAAGACCGCCTTCATCACCGCCGCCGCGCAAGGCATCGGCCGCGCGACCGCGGAAGCCTTCGCTGCCGAAGGCGCCCGGGTCTGGGCCACCGACATCGCGACCGACAAGCTCACCGGGTTCGACCACAAGGACGCGATCCTCACCCGCAAGCTCGACGTCACCGACGACGCGGCCGTGGCCGCGATCGCGAAGGAAGTCGGCGATATCGACATCCTCTTCAATTGCGCGGGCTGGGTGCCGGCAGGCTCGATCCTCGATACCAAGAAGGCCGACTGGATGCGGGCCTTCGACATCAATGTCCACAGCATGTACCGCACCATCCAGGCCTTCCTGCCCGGCATGCTGGCACAGGGCCATGGCGTCATCATCAACACCGCCTCGGTGGTCTCGTCGCTGAAGGGCGTGCCCAACCGCGCCGCCTATGGCGCCTCGAAGGCCGCGGTCATCGGCCTCACCAAATCCGTCGCCGCCGAGTATGTGACCAAGGGCATCCGCTGCAACGCGCTCTGTCCGGGCACGGTCGAGACGCCCTCGCTCCAGGACCGGCTGCAGGCCTATGCCGATCCGGCGGCGGCGCGGCGCGACTTCATCGCGCGCCAGCCGATGGGCCGCCTCGGCACGCCCGAGGAGATCGCGGCGCTCTGCGTCTATCTGGCCTCGGACGAATCCGCCTTCGTGACCGGCACCACCCAGATCATCGATGGCGGCATGACGACCTGAGCGTCAGGTCTCGCTCGACGGGCCGAACAGCTCGCTGTCGCCCAGCTCCTCGCTGCGCCGGCGCTCCAATTCCTGGTTATAGCGCTTGAGCATATAGGCTTCGGTGACGAAGCCCGCGACCCGGCGCGTGGTCATGTCGCTCACCACCGCCAGGGTCTCGACCTCCTGCTGCTCGAACTGCTTCAGGATGGAACGGATCGGCGTCGAGGGCAGGATCGGCTCCTGGGGCGCCGGCAGGAGGTCGCCCACGCGCTTCACTTCGCCTTCGGCGGGCGGGGGCGCCAGATGCAGCGCCGCGGTATCGACGACGCCGCGAAAGGCGCCCGTCTCCTCGAGCACGAAGAGCCGCTTCACCGCGCCGACGGGAAAGCTCTGCCGCGCCGTCTCCAGCGTCTCGTTGACCGAGATGAAGACGGGATCGCGCCGCATCAGCTGGCGCGCCGTCAGGTCGGCCAGCCAGCCGATGTCATAGGCGCCGCTGAGCCGCAGGCCTCGCTGGTGGAAGCGCCAGGTCGAGAAGGAATAGCCGAACCAATGGCGCGAGGCGAAGGAAGCCAGCACGACCGAGACGATCACGCCGATCGTGATGTCATAGCTGCCGGTGGTTTCGAGCACGAGCAGGATCATCGTCACCGGCGCGCCGATGATGGACGCACCGACCGCACCCATGCCGGCAAGGGTGAAGGTGATCTCGTAATTGGCCAGGCTGGGCGACAGCAGGGCCGCGCCCTGCCCGATCAGCGCACCCATGAGGCAGCCCAGAAACAAGGAGGAGCTGAACATGCCGCCACGCATGCCGGTGCCGACCGACAAGGCGGAGGCCGCGATCTTGGCCAGCAGGATCCCGAAGAGAGCGCTGGTGGTGAAGACGCCGTCGACCGTGAGCTGGATCGCGCCATGGCCGGCGCCGAGCACCTGCGGATAGATCAGGGCCATCGCCGCCAGACCCAATCCCGCCAGCAGCGGCCGCAGGCCGCGCGGGATCTTGAAGTCCTGCAGGATGCGTTCGATGCCGGTGACGGAACGCATGGCGGCGATGCCCACGCCGGCACCAGCGAAACCGATGATGACGAAATAGACGAAACCGATATTGGTCGGCGGCAGTTGCAGCGGCACCAGGAAGATCGAGTAATTGCCGAAGACCGACCGTCCAACCAGGGCCGCCGAGACGCTGGCAAGACCCACCGGCGCCAGGGCGGCCAGCGAGTAGTTCCCGATCACCAGCTCGAAGGCATAGAAGGCGCCCGCGAGCGGCGCGTTGAAGGCCGCGGCAATCGCCGCGGCGGTACCACAGCCGACCAGGATGCGCAGATCGCTGCGCCGCATGCGGAACAGTTGCCCGAGCTGGGACGCGAATCCGCCGCCACTTTGCGTGTAGGCCGCCTCCATGCCGACCGAGGCCCCGACGCCGGTCGAGAACAGCGTCATCGCTGTCAGTGACAGGCTGTCCCGCAGCGACATGCGGCCGCCATAGAGCGCATTGGCCTCGATCGGATCGACCACATCGCGGCCGCGCCAGCGCCGCTCCGCAGCGGCGACCACGCCATAGAAAAAGCAGCCCAGCACAGTCACGGCGATCACCCGGATCGGACCATCGGTATCGCCGGCGCTCAGATGCCCGGTGAGCGGCGTGTCGAAGAGGAGAAAATGAATGAGGCTGAGAAGCCGCTGCAACAGGCAGGTCGCGGCACCGACGGCGACACCGATCATCACCGCGAGGGTCACCGGTGCGGCCGCGCTGTCGCGCACCCGCTGCGCCAACCCGCGGAGCAAGGCGATCTTGATGCGGGTCAGGAGTCTCGATTTGAAGGGCCAGCGGAGGCGCCGGCTGCGCGTGATGATCGGCGCCATAAAAATCGAATCCGCTCTTCGCTCGTGGCCTCGATCGAAGGATCGCCGCCGCAAGTCCGGTCAGATTACCTGCCGAACCCTAGTCCGCTGTCGCGCGCGCGTCCCCGGCTTTCACCTCGACGCCATTCAGGGGCCTGAAGCCATTACCTTTTCGTCATGTCCTACGATAATCGGCGTGGCGCCGGCCACTCGGTGGATAATTGATTGCACAATCAATATCCCCAAGCAGCAGCGCGGTGACACCTCGCTGCCATAAAAAATTAGCCACCCGGTTAGATTGCAATCCGGACAACAGCCATGTCACTTTTATCTGAGGAATGACAGGGCGTTGAGGTCATGGGCTCGATGCCGGCGGGGAGCGGGGCCCCGATTGGATTGCGGAGGGCGTAATGGCCGGCGCGGATTTACAGGCATCCGGCGTGGATTACAAAGCCCTGTTCCAGGCCCTGCCCGGCCTTTACCTGATTCTCCAACCCGATTTGACGATCGTCGCCGTCACCGACGCTTATCTTTCGGCAACGATGACGCGGCGGGAGGAGATCCTCGGCCGCAACATTTTCGACGTCTTTCCCGACAACCCCGATACGCCCAACGCCACCGGCGTGAGCAATCTTCGCGCCTCGCTGCTGCGCGCGCTCCGCAACAAGGCGCCCGACGCGATGGCGGTGCAGAAATACGATGTGCGCCGTCCGGCCGCGGCAGGCGGCGCTTTCGAGGAGCGTTATTGGAGCCCGGTCAATTCGCCAGTCCTCGATTCCGCCGGCAATGTCACGCTGCTGATCCATCGGGTCGAGGACGTGACCGACTATATGCGCAGCCGGTCGCTCGAGCGCGAGAAGGACCAGGTGGCGAAGGTGCTGCTGGAAAAGAACGAGCGCATGGAATCGGAGATCTTCCGCCGCGCCCAGGCGCTCCAGGAGGCCAACAAGGCGCTGCGCGAGAGCGAGATCCGGCTGCAGCAGCTCAACGACACGCTGGAGGAACGCGTGACGGAGCGCACCCTCCAGCTCGAGGATGAGATCGAGGAACGGGAACGGACCGAGACCGCCCTGCGGGAAGCGCAGAAGCTCGAGGCGGTCGGACGGCTCGCCGGCGGCGTCGCCCATGATTTCAACAATCTCCTGACCATCGTGCTGGGCAGCGTCGATCTGGTTCGCGATCAGATGCCGCCGGCGGCGGCCCGTCTGGTCGAGGCGATCGAGCATGCGGCGCTCCAGGGCACGCGGCTGACCCGGCAGCTCCTCACCTTTACCCGCCGCCAGGCCCTGCGCCCCGAAATCATCGACCTCGCCAGCCGGTCGGAAGGCATGACCGAATTTTTGGCGCGCTCCCTCGGCGGCAATATCCGGATCGTCGTGACCTTCCCCAAGGATCTCTGGCCGGTCGAATGCGATCTAGGCGAGATGGAGCTGGCGCTGATCAATCTCTGCGTCAATGCGCGCGATGCCATGCCGAGCGGCGGGCTGGTGCGGATCGACGGGCGCAACGTCACGCTTCGCGGCGGCGAGTATCCAGGGGCCGCCTTCAGCGGCGACTTCGTGGCGCTCAGCGTGGCCGACAACGGGACCGGCATCGAGCCCGATGTGCTGGCCCATGTGTTCGAGCCCTTCTTCACCACCAAGGTCGTCGGCAAGGGCAGCGGGCTGGGGCTGAGCCAGGTCCATGGCTTCGCGCAGCAGGCAGGCGGGCTGGCGACGATCGAGAGCGAGGTCGACCAGGGCACGACCGTGACCCTGCTGTTGCCACGGAGCTTTGCCGCGAGCCCGGCCAAGTCCGGCGACGACCGCCAGAGCCTGTCGCGGGGCATCGGCCTCGTGCTGCTGGTGGAGGACAATGACGGCGTGGCCGAGACCGCGATGCGCATGCTCGATCTCATCGGCTATCGCTCGCACTGGGTGCAGGATGCGGGAACGGCACTGGCGCTGCTCCTCGGCGGCCAGCGCTTCGACCTGGTGTTCTCGGATATCATCATGCCCGGCAGCATGACGGGGCTCGATCTGGCGCGCCGCATCCGCCGCTATTTCCCGGCGCAACCGGTCCTGCTCGCGACCGGCTACAGCGATGCGGCGGCGGAAGTGTCGGAAGAGGGATTCTCGATCCTGGCGAAGCCCTACCGGGCCAATGCGCTCGCCGACGCGATCCGGACCAGCCTCAACATCGCCAACCGCACCCGGCGCAACAGCGCCTGAAGCGGGAGCGTCGAAGCCTCAGCTCCGAACGCGTCAGGCCTTCTCTTCCTCGGCGAACTCGGCTTCCAGCGCCTGCTCGAGCTCCAGCAGATCCTCCGGCACGGGCTGGCCGGTGGCACGCCATTCGTTCAGCTTCTCATGGAGCTGCAGATAGAGCTCATGCTTGTCCTCGGGCTGATTTTCCATCCGCTCGAGCAGCGTCTCGATCTGCGACTTGATGGCTTCGAAGGCCATAAGGCGTCCTCCACATTCCTGTTCGGGGGCTTTCGCCCGCGTCGGAGGGGAGTCTAGCCCCTATCGCCCGCCATCGCCAGTGAGGCGCTCGGCCGCGGTGCGGGCTGTTACCGGCCGCCCCGCTCAGTCTCCCAGCGCGTTCAGGACCAGGCTGTGGAAATGATGCACCGAATGCTCGCTGATGTCGCTGCGCTCGGCATCGACGATGTAGCGGCCCTGATGATATCCGCGCGAGCGCAGGCCGCGCTGCACGCTCTCGACCAGGCCGATATCCTCCGGCTGCAGCACCGCATCGACATAATCGACCGAGGACTGTTCCTCGGCGGTCGGTTCCTTGGCGGCGAAATAGAAATCCCAATATTCGCGGCAGGTCTCGGGGCCGGTCGGCATGATCTGCAGCACGCTCAGATTCTGGCAACCCGGGAAGGTGTTGAGCGTGATGTTGGGCCAGAGATACCAGCCGGAGAAGTGCTTGCTGGCGCCCGGCTGCGTCGCATCGAACTTGTAGGCCTTGTTGTCGCCCCCGGTCATGGGCGCGATATGGGTCGAGTAGATGCCGTGCGTGACCGAGTGATATTTCTTGATCTCGATCAGGTCGACGAAGGCCGGATGGGCCGGCGGGCAGTGGTAGCATTCGAGATAATTGTCGACCACGTTCTTCCAGTTGGCCTTCACCTCATAGGTCAATCGGCGCGAGAAGGTGAGCTTCTCGACCTCGGGCACATAGCGGCGAATCTCGTTGGCGAGATCGCCCGACTGGATCGCGAGCGGTGCGGCCGTGGAATCCAGATTGATGAAGAGGAAACCGAGGAAGGTCTCGACCCGGACTTCCTTGAGGCAGA